>CAYYGS010000067.1:9483-10540 GCA_964471335.1 uncultured Jutongia sp. | reverse complement strand
TTTCAGGGTTTTCTTTTCTTCATAATCAAAGGACAGCCAAAAATGCAAAATCCCATACAAAACCTTTTTCGAACGATAATCTCCTAACTGATCATATAACCAGCAAAAATCATCATAATGATCCTTTAGCTGATCAGCCCTGTCAGTAAATAATTCTAAATTCTGACAGTCTAAATCAATATGGCCCCAAAAATCAGAAAATGCATTGTAGAATCGTATCAATGACTGATATGTATCTTCACTTTCCTGACGAATCTCAAGGAGACGCTGTAATGACTCCTGTACCAGATCCTCCTTCGTACTCATTTTGATATGCTGCATCAATATATGAAAGTCGTAATCAATCTTAACCATAATATTTTTTCTTATCTCCAGTTCGTTTTGTATCAATTCAAACCATTCTTTTACCTGTCTGACAAGAGCTTGATGATCCTTATCTTCTATTTTGAATGCATCCAGACTTTCACGTCCAAACACGGCAGCATTAACAGCAGCCATGCTATCTGTTATATCATGAACCAGATAATAATCCGCTTCTTCCTGATTTTCATAAATAACCAACACCTGACTAATTAATTGTAAAACATTTTCTATCTCTTTTATCTCTGTACGCATACGAAATCTCCTTTCCACTAATTAAATAAAGCAGTAAATTCTAATACAAAGCAATATATTTTTTACTTCAACTCCAAAAGACAGGTATTATGAGTGTAACACAGCCAGCTTACAAAGAGGTGAAAATTGGCTTACGATTTTATAAAAAAGGGGACTCCGCTCAGGACAAGATATTATTTTGTATATATTCCATTCTGCGCTGCAGCATATTTTCTTCATCCTGCTTTTTCATTTGATTAAAACAAGAACGTTGTTCCTTTGTGATATATTCCAGCTGCTTCAGAGCCATCATCATTCCTTCCTCAATATCCGATACCATGAAAAGCTCCTCCCTCACAGGCTGACTCTTAAAAACCTGACGCAGAAGCCCTTTCGTTTTAGAATAATAGTACCGTTTATCATTGCAGACGTCCTTTAAGATTTGGACTGCCGGAATGTTATT
>CAYYGS010000067.1:0-9473 GCA_964471335.1 uncultured Jutongia sp. | reverse complement strand
AGACAAATAAGTGATATCTCTGGCATAAAACCATTTTAGCATTTTGAAGTATGAGATTTACATCTTCTACTTTACGGAAGTTTTGCTCCTGAAAGTCCAGATAAATGAGCTGCGGAATCTGCTCTGCCAGAAATTCAGCCTGATACTCCCCACCAAATTTTCGGTCAAGAGGCAGAAAAACCACATTGATACCATATTGTTCTTTCATCTTTATAATAAAATTTTTGATAATATCGATCCGTTCCCGTAGCTCCTGGATCGAGGGATATAGTTCTAATACTAAATAATTTCCCGGCAGGTTTTGAAGAAAGTCATGATCTGCTACAGAAAACTGTGATTCCAGAAAGTACAAATCATCTGGCAGGAGAGTGATGGGCGAAGTGATGCCAAGCCTCCTCAGATTAGCAATGGAATATACATCATCTCTTGACGCTAAATTAATATTATCAAGACTGTTAAAAAACGCCGCATACATTTCCCTGCTCTCATCAAAAGGACCATATGTGTTTCCCATAAAAACAATTCTTTTTTTCATTTCATTGGCAATCAGAATCGGCGCAAGAATAGACAAAAGTCTTGATTTACGGTGTTTTGAATTCCACACATGATTAAAATAGCCCCCGCCAATGACAACGACGATATCCGTATTGATGAGTTTGGCTCGTATTTGCTCCACATTCTCTATCTCTGCAAGCAATTCAACAGGAGTATATGCCTTCGTGTCATATTCTACCTGATATTTTTCAGAAACAGGTGCCTGATACTGAAACTTTGTTTTGACAATACAACCCTCTATTTGATAATTTTTCAGATAAGAATCGGTCAGCTCCCGTAAAAGTGCTTCGTTATAGGTAAAGATCGTATACTCATTTTCGCCAAGGCTGTAAATATCATTGACGAGCATTGCGTAGTCTCCAAAGTTAGAATCACAGAAAGGTCCTACACAGGCAATATTCATTTAACTCCTCCAATCTATTAAACATTCCACCATGTCAAGGTCAAAAACCGGTATATGTAGTTTCTCCCATACCCTTTTGCGTTCCGCAAAAGAATCATCAATAAAAATGGCATCTGTTTCTTTGATATAATCCGTCTTTTGTTCATTCTTTTCTAATATAATAATCTCATCAAATAATTCCGATGAGATACGATATCTCTTTAAATCTTCCACAATATCTCCTGCATGCTTTGACAGCAGGATAATCTTTTTGCCATTTGAGATGGCCTGATACAAAAAGGATATAAGCTGATTGTTAACTTTATCTGATATAATCAGCGTATCATCATAGTCCAGATAGATATATTGATATTTGCAGTCAGTCCGATATGCGCTATAAAAAGCACGGTCAAGTGTGATATCATATCCGTTATCAAGTAAATCAACATCAAATCCCCACATATCAAACAGAGTCAGCATCGCAAAGTTAATTCCCAAATTACGCGACAATCCCATCGTGCCGGGAATACGTGGAGAGACTTCCAAAAGTTTATATTCCCCTTGTGCATTTTCCCTGATTTGAAAAAACCATGCTCCCTGAAAATGAAAATATTCATTTAATGTTTGGGCAATCTGGTAAACCTGATTATCGACCGGCACTTCCTGGGAACGGACACTGATTCCTGTCCTGATTCTGTCCCGGCGTCGCTGTTTTACGATTCGGAGTGTTTTATGGGAATCCGTAAAACAGTCTACCGTGTATTCTGTACCAGGCAGATATTCACAGATAATAAGACGGTCATCCCTGTCGACAGCCAGTTTTAACATGTCCTCAGACTCTATTTTTTTCGCACCTTCAGATCCCTGTCCGACAGCAGGTTTTACAAAAACCGGATACTGCGTCACCTCAGAGACGCTTTCATACATTTGAGGAATAAAAGATTCCTTTTGAAGAAAATGGTATGTCTCCTTCTTAGAGCGACAGATGCGTACCGTCTCATATTCTGTGACAACAACCGGGGCATCAATTTCATCCCGGTGCTCACACAGAAAAAGACAGACGCTGTCGTGTGCAGGATAGACTGCATCAATCTTATATTGATGAATCACCTTATTTAGATATGAAATAAAATGATCATCCGATATAAAAGGAAAATCTGTAATCAGGTTTTCAAACACGAATTCAGAGTGGTCATTGGTGCTGGTTCCCCCAAAAAGCCTGACAAATTTTGAGTATTTCAGTGCATTTACAATCTCAAATGCAATTTCTGAACCACCTGGAAAAATCAATACATTTTTGGCATCCATTCGCTTTATTCCCCTATCTCAATCCCGCATTTTGTATACAAAATTTAACAATTTACTTTCTTGGTATTATATCAAAATGTCACTGTTTTATCAACACGGATGCTAACCTTTCTCTGTAGAGAAGATTACAAAGGAGCTGACACACTTAATCGAGTGCTCAGCTCCTTTTTTCAATCCATATAATCACTTTTATCTACAAAAAACTCTGTTTAGAATCTAACAAAACGATCTGCTTCCTTTGTTAAATTACCAGCTACTTGTTTATTATCATTCATTGCATCCGCAATCTGACCGATATCTTTTACTAAATCAGAGGTGTTTGCTGCCACATTTGTTGCTCCATCTGTACTTTCATTGACGGCAGTGTTGATTTCAGTGATTGATTCCATAATACTGTCCATAGACCGCTTCAGGTCAATAGACATATTATTGAAACGGGTAACAATCTCATTAACGTGGACAGCATCTTCATCATATTGCTTGCCGGCATTCACGAATCCTTCGTAATCCGGAAGAATATTTCCATTAATGAACTCCACAATTGCATCTGCACTTTCAATCAAATCCTTTACTGCCTCAATTACCATCTGGTTAATCGCCTGAATACTGTTTGCAGTATCCTTGCTAGAATTAGCCAACTGACTGATCTCATCCGCTACTACAGCAAATCCGCGTCCGGCGTCACCGGCTCTGGCTGCCTCAATAGAAGCATTCAATGATAAAAGATTTGTCTGACTGGAAATACTTAAGATTTCTCCTGTCAGATCATTTACACGCTCTACACTCTTACTGCTTTCAATCGCCTGTTTTAACTTACTGATAATATCATTAATGACATCGCTGGTATTTTGTTTGTTTTCCACGGCATTCCGTTCAAGATCCTCTGCCCTTGTCTGCATTCCTGTCGTATATTCATACAGGCCCTGAGACTCTTTTGACAATTCTACAATATTTTCATCCACATCATCCACATTTTCCTTGATCGTCATCAGAGAGGAAGAAATTTCCTCCATAGAAGCCGATAACTCTTCCATTACAGCAGAAATGCCATTAGAATTATCGTTTGCTGTGGAAACCTTGCCGGACACCAAATCTACAATAGAACCTAATTCACCGGAACTACTGTTAATTTGCCCCATAATGCCCTGCAAAGTCTGAATAAAGGTATTGATACTGGCTGCCAGGGTGCCAATCTCATCTGTACAGAAACACTGCACACGTTTCGTCAGATCTCCCTCACCTGACTCAATCGATGAAATAACATCTCTAAGCTGTTTATTGATATTGATCAAACGCTTAATTGCCCATTTCCATGAAACCCATACGACAAAGGCAAATATCAGAATACTAAGTACCAGCAAAACAACAATCACACGAACTACACGGTTATACACTTTGCTTTGATTGGCTACCGCTTTAGCCATATCCTTCTGATTCATCTCACGCATGTTACTCATCTCTGCTGTCAGTGCAGTTCCTGCCTCTTTCAAATCATTATTTGCCAGAGTAGTTGCCTCTGCGATCTTGCCACTGGCACTGTTATCCAAAATGGTATCATAAATAGTCAGATATGCCGCATAATCTGTCTTAAATTGCTGAAAGCCTTCCTTTGCCTCTGCTGAATCCAGTGAACTCTCAATTGCACTGCATTTGCTGTCAATATCTTTCTTCAGAGTATCTGCTTCCTCTTTCAGTGTTTGCTGCAAGTCTTTATCATCTTTCGCAACAATATGTGCAAATGCCACACGCCGCAATGTTTGATAATATGTAGAAACATCACCTAAATCTTCAATCAAGACTGCATATTTACCGGAAACTGACTTGCTGGCCTCCATAATCTGACCAGCACTGTTAATACTTGTAAGTGCAAGAAAAACAAGCAGGCATCCCAATAACGCAACAGGAATCAAAATTTTAAATCGTATACTCAGGTTCTTAAAAAACATCATCTCTTTTCCTCCCCAAATAATAATTGCATCATTTTTCATCGCTACGAAAACTACCTGTCTTCTATTATAAAAGCTTTTTCCTTTCCTGTCCATATTTATTTCCACCAAAACTGCTTTTTGCGTCAAAAAATCGGGTTGCCCGGTTAAGCAGTTGAACCTAAAATCACAACAAACTGAGTATAAGACTCCTTCCCCGTCCTGCTGTAAACAGTAATAATCCCTCCCTGTGCTTCAATAATACTCTTTGCCAGGGCCAGCCCGATCCCCACACCATCCCTGCTGCCTCCCTTGACACGGTAAAAGCGGTTAAATATCTTCGGGATTTCCTCCTGCCTGATTCCCGGCCCGTAGTCGGTCACGGAGATCATCGCCGCCGTTGCAATCCGCCCCACCTGAATCCGTATTTTTCCGAATTGCGGAGAATATTCACAGGCATTCTTCAGAATATTGACAAAGGCCTCCTGCATCCAATCTGCATCAAATATGCCCTCTACCTTTGCATCTGCCTCCCAGTCTATTTCCAGTTCCTTCTGTCCGATTAATACCTGCAGGGCATCCATACTCTTTTGCAGGACCGGCCAGACCGGATGACATTTCTTCTCCCAACGGAGCGCACCGGATTCCACCTGTGCCAGCTTCAGCATACCTGTAATCAGCCATCGCATCCGTTCAATCTGATCCTGTGCCTGCACTGTCATGGCTGACAGCTTCTCCCGATCCTGCAGCTCCTTTGCAAAAATATCCATAAACACCTGCAGCGCCGCCAATGGCGTCTTCATCTGATGGGAGATATCATGCATCAAATCACGCAGATATGCCTGTTCTCTCTTCTGCTGTGTCTCTCTGTCCCGAAAAATCTGCGCCGCCTCCCAGATACGCTCATACAATCTCCCAACGGAACCCGCACCGGAACGCAGGGATAATCTACTCTCCCACTGCTTCCACTGCTCCGATGTGCTCTCTCTCTTAGACTCCCCTATGATCTCTGCCAGAATATCCTCCCCCTGGTCGATCTGCCGGCACAGCCTTCTGATATGCCAGATTCCTGCTCCTGTATTTCCCCAAAAGAAAACAGCAGCCAGAAAAAACAGGCCAAGCAAAAGAGTATCATCCCACACGGCATTTACCTCATGCAATCCATGTAAAAAAAGCAGGAATACACTGATTCCTGCCATAAAAATAACTGCTGCTTCCATTAAATATCCTTTGAGTTCTCTTCCCCACATAGATCCTTCCCCTTCCAATAATATCCCACACCACGCATAGTCTGAATCCGGCTCTCCTCACCCAGTTCCGACAATTTCTCACGCAGCCGTCGAATATATACTGACAGCGTATTATCATCAACAAAAGCACCATCCACATCCCACAGCCATTCTATCAACTTCTGTCGGGGAAGCACGCGCCCGGGATGAGCCGCAAGTTCCGATAAAAGCCGATACTCACTCGGCGTCAGATTTACTCTCTGTCCCATTTTCAGGACAGCAAATTGGTTGTGATCAATCTGCAATTTCCCTTCTGGTTCTGACACAGTTTCCCGTCCGGAATGCTCTGCCGTCTTCTCTTTCCCCTGTCTGACCGCGCCCTCCATCAATGTCTCCATATCCCGCCGCCTCTGGCTTCCCCGGATTTGTGCATGTATCCTTGCCACCAATTCCTTCATCCGAAACGGTTTTGTGATATAATCATCGCCTCCCAGATTCAGGCCCCTGACAACATTTCCCTCATCAGATAGCGCCGTCAGAAAAAGAACCGGGAGCAGCGGCCATCTCTCCTTGATCCATTGGCATACCTGGTAGCCGTCGGCATCGGGAAGCATCACATCTAACAGCACACAGTCAAAGCGATGACTGTCCTCCCCCAATATTTCCTGTACCCTGGTAAATGTATCTGCACATACCACCTGCATTCCCTCTTCCGACAACGCATATTCTGTTCCGGAAGCTAACGCCCTGTCATCCTCCACCAGCAAAGTACAAATCATATCACAACTCCTGCTTTCTCAATTTAACCATCTTAATAATAAATCATGCGTCAGCATTTATTTTATCATGTTCTCCCCCTGTATGCAACGCTAGTACATTATAAATTCTCGTTTCGGAGTGCCTCAATAATATTTTCCTTTTTCAGCTTACTCATCGAATAAAGCATAGTAGCAAACACTACCAGGAATACACAAACAGCTGAAATGCCGATCCCCTTCCACGGAATGATCAGGTTCGCATTCCACTCATCCTGCAGGGCACGGTACATCAACCAGCTGACTACCATAGATCCCGGAATACCTGTCAACAGCCCTTTCAGTCCATATAGAATACACTCATAATTCATCATCCGCCGAAATCCTTTTTCCGTCATGCCCACTGATTTCAACATTGCAAATTCCTGTCTGCGAAGCTGAATATTCGTCGATATTGTATTAAATACATTCGCGATTGAAATAAGAGAGAGCAACGCGATAAATCCATACGAAAAGACTTCTACAATCAGCATGAGCGCATGCTGCCTTTCGTATTCATCTGCCTTGTCATATATATACCTGTCTTCAATATCCATACCATCCATAACATCCGGCAAATGCCCGCCTAACATCTGACAAATCTCTGTATGATCATCCGTTCTCACCATAAAGGCCGCCTGCGTCTTTTTCTTATCCTTCCATAATCCCAGCTTCTCTCCGTAGGAATACGGCAACAGCAGATTAATCTCATAACCGGAAGAAAAATATTCCACGCCTAACGGAAGGGTATCATCGCGCGAGTCGCCCATCTTAACCTTCACCGGAACACATACCTCTTCTACGCTATAGGTATGCTCCTCAGACTCGCCGTCATCATTGTATTCCCCGGTGGCCACAATTTCCCCGTTTCCCCAGGAGACAACTCCCTGTCCGACGCCCAGTCTCAGAATGTCAACTTCACCTTCCCAGCCCATCTTCTGAAACACCTTTGTAACATAATATTTCCCCTCTATCGTATTCTGTGTCGTATCCCAGACAAGACATACCGGCTGTTCCAGATTCATATATTCCTCCGCGCTTCCCTGTAATCCCTTACAGGTTTTCAGATAATCCTCATATGTTTTATCCTCCACAAAATGCAGGGCAGCTTCCATTTTGAAAGAGGAATTCTCATCATCAATCATCTCCGGATACATTCTCCGCACGACAGCCAAATGTTCCTTACTTAAATATTTCAGGGGAACCTCCATCAATGTCGACTCCATCTTAGAAAAACCAACCTCACTGACATGATCCATATCACGCAGGGCATCCGCCATCCTTTGCGGATCATGCAGGAGCGCCTCCTTCTTTTTTCTTTCCGCTGCATCTTCCTTTCCATTCCATACAGGCTCTGTGTCATTCGGAATTATCATGCTGACATCATACCGGGATCTGTCCCTCTCCAAATCGACCGTTCTCTTCAGATAATCGGTAAAATTCCCTGCTGTCACAAAAAGAACAATACTAATAAAGAGCGAAAATACAGTTGTACGGTACTTTTTCCTGTTTCTCTTAAAATTTTTATTGGCAATCATCACCTCAAAACCAAACAAACGATATGCCAGCCGGGAGGTGCGCACCTCTCTGGGACGAATACGGACATCTGCACTCTGCCGGATCGACTCCATCGCCGAACGCTTCATCGCCCTCCTCGCCGGAATCATGGAGGAAATCAAAACCGTCACCAGGCTGATGGCGGCAGCAGATAAAATAGACCACCATGTTACATGAAGTGTGATCCCCTTTCCCACGCCAAATAATGTCCTGTCCAGCAGCCCGCCGAGAAAATGAAGCGTTATTCCAATTCCTCCGAGACCAGCCATAATTCCTAACGGAATACCGAAAAGACTCAGATAACACACCTCAAAAAAAACACTATATCGAATCTGCTTATTTGTTGCTCCGATCGACTTGAGCAAACCAAACTGCTTTGTCCTCTCACTGACAGAAATGGAAAAGGAATTATAGATCAGCGATACCGACCCAATGATAATAACACACATCAAAATAGCACCCATGGAATAAAGCATCGAATTGAAATTACTGTTGAGGCTGTTTCCCTGATAGCGCAACAGCGCACTATGTGTCGTATAAACTCCCTGCTGCAAATACTTTTCAATAATCACTGCTGCCTGTTTTGGATGACGAAACTCAGCCCATATATCATAGGCAAATGCCTCTTCCCCATCTCCTCTTGTCAATGCGGTATAGCCAGGGGCAGCATACCCCTCCATTCCCATTCTCTCACAGATTCCGACGATGGTGTATGTTTTTTTACATGTATTTGTCAGCCGTTCCCCCTCCTGAAAGGGAACTGACTGCCCCTCCAGCACCGCAGAATCCCCATCACCATACACTCTTTGTCCAAGCTCCAGTTCAATCTGATCTCCCACCTGATAATCAACTTCGCCGTTTGACAATACATGTTCTGAAATCACAAGTTCCGCCGCATTCTCCGGCATACGTCCCTCCAGCATATTGACCGCTACCAAATCAGTAAAATCATCTTCAATCCCCATCACGAATAAATACGGCTTCGCCTCATTGACACACCCTTCTGCAAGCGCATATCCCAAATCTGCTGCCATCGTGCTTTTCTTCACCTCAGAATCCTTTTGCAGTGAACTGGCACTATCGAAATCACTATATTCCATCCATCCTTCCCATGCACCGACATCTTCTATCTCCCGATCAATCATGTACTGCTGGAAGCTGACAATAATAGAAGTCACAGCGGTAAACATTGCCACAGATAATGCAATACCAATAATCGTCACCAGAGTCCTTACCTTATTCTGATGAAGCGTACGAAGTGTAAATTGACTAAAAATATTTTTCATCGAACCACCTCATCTCTCGTAATCCTGCCATCCTCAATTGCCAGAATGCGGTCTGCCTGCAGCGCGATTCTTTCATCGTGCGTAATCATTATCAGGGTCTGATGATATTTTTTATTCGATTCCTTCAAAAGCTCCATAATTTCCTGGCTGTTTTTACTGTCCAGATTGCCGGTCGGCTCATCCGCCAAAACAACAGACGGCGAATTCATCAAAGCTCTGCCGATGGATACCCTCTGCTGCTGACCACCGGAAAGCTGGTTCGGCAGATGCTTTTCCCGTCCCTCCAGCCGCAGCGTCTGAACCATATCCTTTAAATGCTCCTGATTCACCTTCCGTCCATCCATCAGAATCGGCAGTGTCAGATTTTCCGTCACATTTAATACCGGAATCAGATTATAAAACTGATAAATCAGTCCCACCTGCCGCCTCCGAAATAT
>CAYYGS010000066.1:0-10667 GCA_964471335.1 uncultured Jutongia sp. | reverse complement strand
ATCCTTTACACCCGACAGGACAGCTGTCCGTCTGTTATTCAAATATACCTTGTGATTTCCCCTGCTTTGATTTTCCTCCATATAAAAAGACCCCCACTCATACAACAATACTCATACCACCAGTATATGAGGTAAGTCCTTTCATTATAACTCGTATTTCTACAGGATAGTCGCATCCATTCCTTTGCCCCATATTTTCATAAATCCTTACAGGATAATACTATAATTACAGGACCTTATATAATTCCTTTGCCTCATCCTTTTTATATGTCTCCTCGACACTAAGTACCTCGACCTTTACCACCTTATCCCCAAAGGTGATCTCAATAATATCGCCCACCTTAACATTCAGGGAGGCTTTTGCCACCTTCCCATTTACACTGATACGGCCCGCATCACATGCTTCATTTGCAACCGGTCTCCGCTTAATCAGCCTTGACACCTTCAAATACTTATCTAATCTCATCGCTATTCTCCATTTCCTATTATTTTCCTATTAGTAAAAAAGACAAAAATGGCTGCCCGAAAGCAGCCATCATGCATGTCCCATATTACAAGTCTTAGTTTACAGCGTCCTTTAAAGCCTTTCCAGCCTTAAACTTAGGAGCCTTAGAAGCCTTAATCTTCATCTTTTCACCTGTAAGAGGATTCCTTCCCTCTCTGGCAGCTCTCTCAATAACCTCGAATGTACCAAAGCCTACTAACTGGATCTTCTCGCCCTTCTGCAACTCTTCTGTAACCACATCGATGAATGCCTTTAATGCCTTTTCAGAATCTTTCTTGGAAAGTTCAGTCTTTTCTGCAATTGCTGCAACTAACTCTGTCTTGTTCATGGATAAATCCTCCTCAAAATTAATATTTCCGTAAAAACTTACAAGTCTATTTATACCCTTATTATGCCCATTTGTCAAGGCATTTCGCCAATTCTTTCTAACTATTTCTGAACTTCTTGTAAAATAGATTCCTTTTTGCAATTCTACAGCAGTAGTCTTACGGTTTTAATACCATATTTTTAGACATTCTCTGGACTACTGTTCCAGCTGCCGGCCCAAAAAACCAGCCGCACTGTGTGCAAGCTTTTTTTCCGCATCCCCCAGTTTTTCTTTCTTATTTTTCGTAAAGATCATAACCGCTCCCACTGCATCACCCTCCGAGATGATCGGACAGATCACCTCCCATGCGTAGGGCTCCGATTCATCACACATCATCCGATAATCCGGGCTGTCACCTGATGCCACGCGGATCTCCCGCTTATCAATCATTGCTTCCAATTGTCCGCTGATTGCCTTATCCATCATGTCCTTTTTGGCCCCGGCCGATGCTGCGATAATCTGCTCCCTGTCAGACACTGCCACCTGAAATCCTGTTGTCTGTGCCAGAGAATCCGCAAATTGCTGCGCAAAAAATCCCATATCTCCCATCAGAGAATACTTTTTCAGAATGACCTCTCCCTCACGGTCTGTATAGATCTCCAACGGATCACCCTCACGGATACGAAGCGTCCTGCGGATCTCCTTCGGAATAACAACACGTCCCAAATCGTCTATACGTCTCACAATGCCAGTTGCTTTCATAATTTATCGATACCTCCATCTCATTTTGCCGCCCTCGCGGCATTTTAATATATGGGAATCTCGAAATGCAAGGCATCACAAGATTCCAAGTTAAAACATTCAAGCGTTTTTGTGATGTTAGTATCTCTAAGAGAGGGAGAATTATTCATTCATTCTTTCAAATCTCACACAGCTGATACCGTATGTCATGACAGAAGCCAACCAGACAATACATACAATTGCAATCGGAAAAAGCCCTGTATGGAAGCTTAACTGTGCAATCACTGTAATAACCCACAAAACCATGCACAGCACATTCACAACATTGTACGCACGGTAAGCTGATTGATAAACGATCAATTGCTCTCCTTCGTCGCAGCTTTCCATCCATTTCCTCTGAAAATTAAAATCAAAAACGCTTCCTTTTTTTTCCGGATTTAATCTTTTCACCAGATCAACAACACATTTTGTAACAGCAAAACAATAGATATATCCCAACGCAAATACAATACATCCCAGCGCAAACATAAAATCATTGTTGACATGCGAGGATTTATTGAATGCCAGGCTCATCTGTGCCGGATAGAGGAAAAAATTAGAAACGAGTGCTGTATTACAAACCAGCAGGGCAATACTCAGCTTATGTTCACTTCGATTGATGATGCTCTCATCTTCCCCATTCCAGCCCTCTGCAATTCTCTTTCCCCAGAAATAAAATGACACTGCCAGAACACAGCAAATCACATTAAAGCCGACATAAACAACCGGAATAAAAATATACAGCGCACTCTGCAGGCCATTCTCCATCAACATATCGAGTGTTCCAGCCAGATCATGATGCTTCACCCATCTTCCTACTATGGTTCCCATCGCAAAACATATAAGTATGGCCACTATAAATGTAATTATTAGTTTCTTTTCTCCTGTTTTCTTTTCCTTCTCTTCCAAGAATGCTTACCTCCCTTTTTCTTCCACTTCATTTTCCTCTTCTACATATTCAAATATGTCCTCAACCATCACCTCACATACGTTGGCAAGCTTAAGCGCCAGCGTGACAGAGGGTGAATAATCGCCCCTCTCAATCTGGCTGATCGTCTGCCTTGATACTCCTGCTAAGGCTCCCATCTGCTGTTGATTGACACCGAGCTTTGCCCGGTACTCCTTTAAATGATTATATAACGGCATGCTACCTCTTTTCTGTAATTGCAATCACAAAAATGACAACTTTCCTTGTCAAAACCATCTTATCACTGACAAGGAAAGTTGTCAATATCTTTTTGTAACCCCTTTTTCATTAATCAACAATCTGCCACTGGCGGCACTTCATTCCAAGAATGACCTAGTTTCATTTAGGCGGTGTCTTTTATCGCCTTAGTGGAACTTCATTCTTTTCAACCTACGCCGCACGCAGCTTCATCGTCTTTTTATATCCTGTCTTTGCCTTCCACAGCTTCTGATATGCCTTTTTCTTTGCCTTTGGCACCTGAATCACTGCCTTTGGCGAAATTCCCTGAACCGCCTGATTTCCTATCTTTTTCAGCTTCTTCGTCTGCACCGTAATCTTTTTCAGCTTCTTACACTGATAAAACGCTTTGGCGCCGATCTGTGTAACATTTTTGCCGATCACAACACTTTTGATCTTCTGATTGCCGGCAAATGCTTTCTTTCCGATAACTGTCACCTGATAGCTGACGCCGTCTCTCGTCACCTTTGCAGGGATCTTGACCGTTGCCTTGTCTGACGTAACGCCGACAAAGGTGACACTTTTACCGTCATCTCGCAGTTCATAGCTGCCATCCCCGCTCTCAAATCGATCTGTGCTCTGCACATCTGGTGATGCGACAGCAGGGGGCGTAGCCGTTGACGCTGTCTGCGGCGCCTGACTGGCTGTCGTACCTGCCGGCTGTGTCGGCTGCACACTCGGATCTGCCGGGTTCTGTGTATTGTCTGCTGTCGGCACCGGAACCGGTTCCTGACTGGCCGCCGGCGTATTCACAGGCTGTGTCGGCTTGCTGCTCTCCTGTGGCCCCTCCTCAAAGGACATCTCTGACAACGTAAAGGTAATAGATATCTTTTTCGGATTTTCAATCCCCCGGAAGCTTGCTACATTATTATTGTTGGAAACCTCTTCCACAGCAGAGCCATCCCAGGCATTGATCGGATCATTTGTGTCAAAAATTCCGGAATCCTTGATCGCAGACTTCGCCTCTGTCGTCTTGATCGTGAGCGCTTTTCCGTCTACATCAATTGCGTCGTATCGGATATTACAACGCTTTACCACGCTTGTGCTTAATTCCCCCTGCGTCACCTGATAATCCTTAATATAAATCGCTGTCACACGGTTCAAAGTGTCTACTCCCTTTTTCTTTGCATCTTCTGATAAATCCGTGTCACAGTCAAATGTCAACGTATACTGGCCGTCCCCGGTAATCGTCTGCACATCCCCGCTTACCTCATTCGCATAATAATCATGCACGCCATCGTTGTAGTAGACATTCACGGCAAGCTGCAGTTCCTTCTTCTGCACCTTCTCCTCTACTGTCACCGTCATCTCTGTACTCTGCCCGCCGCTCGTTGCCGCTGTGATTTTTGCCTCTCCTGCACCTACCGCAAGCAGCTTGCCCACGGAGGATACCGTCGCAACATCCTCATTATCAGAATGGAAATATACTGCCTCCCCTGTCTCTTCCGGAGTAAGCTGCGGCTGCAGCCATACGCTGTCCCCC
The DNA here is from genome assembly GCA_964471335.1 of uncultured Jutongia sp. Taxonomy (GTDB): domain Bacteria; phylum Bacillota; class Clostridia; order Lachnospirales; family Lachnospiraceae; genus Jutongia. Next base: position 6,388 of record CAYYGS010000066.1, on the reverse strand, counting down.
TCGGTCAGCGTTTCACTTTCCTGTTGCAGTGTAATTCCGGTACACGGAGCAGCATCCTCTTTTGCCGTTACTGTCACCGGAATGTCAACAGATGCCTCCCCATTTTGTGTATATGCTGTCACGACAGCCGTACCTACCATCTTCCCGTGGATCTTTCCATAAGCCACCGTCGCAACATCCGGATCACTTGTCTTCCACAGGATCACATCATTGCTGTCTGCCGGAAGATAATCCATCGTCACAGCAGCCGTCGCACCCGACTCCAGCGTCACCTCCGTCACAGAGGCCGTCAATTCTGTGACAGGTTTCACCTCCGGATTCTTAGTCAGATTGGAATAATCTGTCTGGCCATCCAGCGAAAAGAACCCACGGAACAAACCATCCGTCACCGTCTTGTCGATCGACTTGCCCGTCTCCCGGTCCACGATAGAAAAGCTATAATCCGGCTGACGCGAACGGTCATACCAGCCCTGATCCCAATATACACCAATACATTTGTACTTTCGGAAGATCCGGTTCACACCCTCCAGATAGAACGCGCGCTCCTCCGGATTATCCTTATTAATGCAGCCGTACTCTCCTACGACGACCTGAATCCCTTTCGAAGTATATGTATCGTACAATGGCTTGATTTCTCTTTCATTTGATTCAAAGCCCTTTAAATTATACGCGTCATACCGGTCTGATCCGGAATTTTCCAGTCCGCAGAATTCCCACGGCGAATAAAAATGCACGGATACGATCAACCGATTCTCAACGCTGTCCTTTGGCAGGGAAAAATTATTTTTCGTATTACAAACAGAATCGATATAATTATATTTCCCCGGCATCATGAGCCAGCGCTGTTCATTATTCGATCCCGTCGCCCGGACAGTATCCACAAAGATTTGATTGAGCTTCATGATCACATTGTTTTCCTGCACGACCGTCATGTTCTCACCCTTAACCTCATTCATGGATTCAAAGATAAGATGTTCGTCGTAATCGCGGAAAACTGTTGCAATATTTTTCCATACACCAGCAAATTTCTTCTCCAATCCCTCCTGATCATCCGAAGCGATACGAAGCCATCCCATCTGCTCTGCCCCGTCATGATGAATATTGACGATCACATACATATCCTGGCTGATGCAGTAATCCACAATATCCTGCACTCTGGCAATCCACTTTTTGTCAATAGCAAAATCATTCTCGTCATCAATCATTGTCCCCCACGTCACAGGAATTCTCACCGTATTAAATCCCATGTCATGCACCGACTTGATCAGTTTCTTCGTTGTCGTCACATGCTGCCATACAGTCTCCCCCGGCGTGAAGCCCGAATGACCATCCATCGTATTCCCAAGATTCCATCCGGCTCCCATATCCTCTCGCAACTCATCACCTGTCAAAATCTCGAAAGGCTGCTGTATGCCCTCCTGTACTGCCGCAGTTTCCGTCTCATTTGTCTCATCGAGACTGACAGCACGAACCGTACTGGGCAGTCCGGCACATACCAGAGCCGCCGCCGTCATGACAGACACAAAATGTCTCATCCATTTCCTCATAATTACCTCCATTTCTGCCAGCCCAATTAATATTGGGCTTCCAATCAGTATTTTTCACGCCTTCTTAATGTATACAATATTTTAAAAAATAATTTCTTCCCTGGATATAAAAAACCTTGTTTTTTTATCAAATTTATTGTATACCTTACATAAGGCCCTTATTTACAATGCAGAAACAGAAAGGAAATCATTACCATGTCCGCAAACCATCACATCCCACAAAGTAAAAAGCTCCTGGATTATCAGCTTTTCGTACAGAGGGAGAACCAGTTCTTTCATCAGCCCTATACGAATGAGCTCTCCTTTTATTCCGCTGTCCGGGAAGGTGATCTGGAATATATTGCACAGATGAAAAAACAATTTGCGGGAGTGGAGGCTTCCGGCAAGGGTACGCTGTCCAAAAATCCCGTTCGGAACGAACGTTATCATTTTATTGTAAATACGGCACTGATCACGAGAAACTGCATTGAAGGCGGCCTTTCACAGGAGGTGGCCTACACTCTGAGCGATATCTATATCCAGAAGGCAGATCTGATCAACGATATACAGGCACTGCGGGAATTGAACGACGATATGGTCTGGGAATTTTCCACTCAAATGTATCTTCTCCGCACAGAAAAAATCATTTCTCCCCATATTTCCAAATGCATCCACTATATCTACAATCACCTTCACACAAAACTTACGGTCAAGGTGCTGAGCCAGCACACGGGTTTGAATACCAGCTACCTCTCCACGCTGTTCAAGAAAGAAACCGGATGCTCCATTCACACATTTATCCAGGACGCCCGTTTAAAGACAGCGGCCAATATGCTCCTCAACACCAACCACAGCTGTTCCGATATCTCACATACGCTCTGCTTCTCTTCCCAAAGCCACTTTATCCAGCTTTTTCGCAAAAAATATGGCATGACTCCTGCAAATTACCGCAAAAATCATGCCAAATTTTAAGATCGTTCATTAAAATAAATCGTCCTGTACCCGATACTGCTCCAGAATATCAACAGCAGCACGCAGGCTGCCGGCGTTGTTAAAGGTCTTAGGATACTCGCCGCCAGACGCGAGAATCTTTTCCATTGTCTCCCGAAAGCATTCCTTCCCATACCGTTGAATAAAAATCGCAGATGCCTTCGCCACGTACTCAAAATGATGGGAATAATATCCCTTCTCACAGGCCATCAGGTTCTCACAATCATAGCATCCATCCAGCCCATGCTCCTGAGAGCACACAATATTCTGGCACTGCCCATCAGGAAAAAGCGTCCGATAGGAACAACAGGCGTAATTGCTACGGCATCCACCACACCACTGGGCTTGAAAGCAATGCTCACAGTGCATGCCGCATATTCCCTGTGGATCCGTGCCGACCTTTGCCTTCTGCACCAGCATAGCCTTTGCCTGACGGCAGCGCTCGATCCGCGCTCCCTTCGGCTCGTCGCCCTCCTTTTCGTCATATGAATAACGATGTAATAATTCACAACAAAAATTCTTGCACTCTCCGCAAAAATCCACACGATTTTTCTGTGCACAACGAGCCAATTCACATTCCCCATAAAAAGGATGACCCTGCGTAGCGACACATCCACCACACTGAAACTCTTCCCGATACTCACACTCTGCACAGCTTAGGCCACAATATGTATCCAGTCCCTTATACATTACGTTTCGTTGCCCCTTTCTCATTGGCTATCTGTTTTAATTTATTATATCTGTCAGGAGAGGGGTGTGTCAATCCATTATACATCCTCTAAATTCTTTAATTTATCCCTTACCTCATTAATCGATTCAAGAATCGTTGTAACTACAGCCGCAATCTCCTCTGTTGACGACGCCAGATTCTGTGTTCTCTCATTAACACTGCCAATCGTATCATGTAATTCATGCGTATTCTCTATAATAGAACCTACAGAATTCATGATCTTCGTCTGGCTCTCATTGCTTCGTGTCGCCGTGTCGCTGGACTCCCTTGCCAGATTATTAATCTCACCGGCCACCACGGCAAATCCACGTCCTGCCTCTCCGGCTCTGGCCGCCTCAATACTCGCATTCAGCGCCAGCAGGTTCGTCTGGGAAGCAATATTGACGACCTCATCATTATTATGTACAAGCTCCGATAAAACATTTTTAATATCATCCATTGATAAGGTAAGCTCATCACAAAATTGTCTGACATTCAGCATTTCGTTAGAAATCTGTGTACTTTCGGAAGCATTGTTGTCATTCCCCTTCGCCATATCGTCTATCGACTTATAAAGAACGCTGAAATCCTCATTAACCTCACGTACCGTCTCGACTACTCGTTCCTTCTGCTCCTGAATAATCTGCTTTTCCTCCTCAAGCTGGTCGGTCAGTTGATGTGCCGCTTCTTTCTGCATTTCAATTTCTTTTTTAATATAATAAATGCAATTTTCCTTCTGATTGAAGCCATTATGAATTGCCAATGCCATATCACTGCATGTTTCATAACCACAGCAGGAGCAATTCCTTGTTCTCTCTTCCTTTGTATTCTTCAGCATATCCTTAAATATCGCATCCCGCTCTGCCTCAGTAGGCAAATTATAACTGCACTCTGCAGAACGGTCAGTATATTCCCGCAGATAATCCTCCAGCTTCAAATGTTTAAACTGCTGATTCAGCTTTTTCAACCGCTGGGCCGGAGACAATTTCTTCGACCACGGGCCAGAACGGCCGTTTTTCTTGGAATCCTCCCTGATGTTAAGCAGCGCACACAGCACATCATCATTATGCGCCTTATCCGCCTCGCACCCCGTTCCATAGATACAGCCCGACCCACAATTTAACGCATCAATAAATACATACGGCGTCTGACTCTTTGCAATCCTGTCCTTATTTCTTTCCAGATATTGGTACATGTGCTTCTCCCCCTCAATTTGGCGGATAAAGACACTCTCCCCCAGGAACCAGTAAACATTCTCTTTCAATCCACCCGGCATCGGGTAAATTGATCCCAGTCCATATTCGATTTCATCCGTCTGGAACGGGCCGGAAATATTATGCTCCCTCACATACGCCATCAGATGATCCAGCGTCACATTATAGGAAACATATCCATGATTATTTTCATCCTCAATCTCCAGTTTCTTTGCAATACAAGGGCTGATAAAGGCGAGCTTATCCGTAATGCCCATCTCCTTTCGGACATAAATCGCCGCACACATCATCGGGCTCTGCACCGGAAAAAGCTTCGGAATCAGCTCCGGCGTATAATGCTCAATATACCTGACAACTGCCGGGCAGGGCTGTGAAATGCCTCCCTGAAAGTTATATTTCTGGATGTAATTCAGATATCCCCATGTCGTGATATCTGCACCAAATGAAACACTGATAATATGACCCACACCCATCTTCTTAAGACCACCGAGAACTGACTCATATTCCTTTGGATAATTTGCCTTAAATGCCGGTGCCAAAAGAAGCGATATCTTCTCTCCCTTTTTCAGATCCTCAAAAAATCTTTCCGTATCGTCGATAAACTCTCTGGCATTGTGCTCACATGCATCAAAACACGCCCCGCATGCCACACATTTGCTGCCATCCACGACAACCTTATTTTTCCCGTCTTCATTGATTGACACACACGCTCCCACGGCAGCACAAACACCGATACACTTATTGCAGCCGATACACTTGTCATTTGTAAATACTACCGATGTACGATCCTCCATAACGAAAGAACCCCCTCTCTATTCATTCGTATTATTCCCGTTCTCATTATACAAGGGTATCATAACATGGATAGGCATGTATCGTCAAATGTAAAGCTTTGGATGCCTGATCGCAGCGATCTCATCTCAGGAACATGATCATGAAATCATTTATCATATCGGAAGACAATCTCCACACCATTTTCTACATTGGCATAATGCAGCCTGCCATGATGCAGTCTTGCAATTTCGTGGCAGAGAGGCACTCCTAACCCCTTTCCATCAATCATTTCTGCCGGCATAGCACGATTTCCATTTAAAATATGCAGTTTCCTTTTGCTGAGGCAGTCTCCCCTACTATAGATATGGATCCCCTCCTTCCGGAAGGATACCGTAATTTCTTCTCCATAGCGTCCCGCATTAGACAATAGATTCGACAACAGACTCTCCAGCAGCGTCTGATCTCCATAGAGATTCTCCACAAAAATCTCGGTCCTGACAGATGGATATCGATCGGCCACAAACTCTGCCAGCGCATTTGCCGGAATCTCTTTCATCGCAATCGCATGATCTCTTAAATTGCCCATAATCAATATGCGCTCCACCAAATCATTCATATATCTTGCCTCTCTCTCAATCCGGGAACTGGCATGGGCAATATCCTCCGGCGTCACCTTTCCCAAAAGGATGTACTGCGCATATCCCTGAATTGCCGTCAGAGGCGTCCTGAGTTCATGTGCAATATTGCTGACAGGTTGATACAGCTTCTTCATGCTGTAGTAAAAAACGACTGCCAGAAGCACAGCAATTGCAGAAGCAATCGATAAAAATAATATGTTATTTTTCGTCTGATTCTGGTAAATAATGCTGACGTCTTCCACATATACCATTTTCATTTCCTTATAAGAATTTAAAAAATCCTTTTCCAGATATGCGTATCGCCTTTTCCCATCCTTAAGGAACCGAAACGGCCCCTTTGCATTGCCCTGCCTTTGAAGTTTCAGGAATAATCCATCAGAAAAGGGCAGGAAATTTACGACCGTCTCCTCCTTTGTACTGATCGAAATATAAATCCCACGCCCCCGTAGTATTTCGCAATACTGTTCGACCTGATCCACGCTTTTCTCTTCACGGAGCATATCAAAAAGAATCAGGGAAAACCTGTCCCTGGATTCC
>CAYYGS010000065.1:8468-10725 GCA_964471335.1 uncultured Jutongia sp. | reverse complement strand
AAATGCAATTTCAAGCCCTATGATAACATTAAAGCCGTCAATATAAAGCACTTTACCATTTATATTCTGTACCTCACGCTCTTTTCTTGCAATTATCTTATCCTTTGTCGAGATCGTTCTTGCAAGTGCAAGCCTTTGCCGTTCAGACAGCAGATAATGATTCCCAATAAATTTTGTGACTGATGTAACAGGGTAATCCCTGTTCAGCAGATAATATACTTCCTCTGCCGCTTTGCGCAGTTTGGGAAGAGCATTATCTCCAAAATCTCGTTCATCTGTTGGCACGAAGCCACGCTTTGCCTGTTGTGTCATTCTTCTACCTCCCCTTTTTAACTAATTGGAAATTGTTCGTTATTTTGTGGAGAAGAACGCTGGTTTGCGTTCTTCATAGGTTTGATTTAGTTCCACTTAGTATGGTTTTTTATACTTTAGTGGAACTTCAAACCTTTATTATGGCACATCAGTATGATGATTTCAACAGATGTGCCGGATTTTTGAATGTTCAGTAAATTTTAAAAATTCACGCTATTGAAAGTACCACCTGAAAATGATATAATCCGTGTTATCACTTTTCGTCATGATGGAAAGGAGTGAAATATGTACAAGGATTATTCCATTTTCAGCAACTGGAAATATGTTTTTCAAGAAATGTGTGCGTATGATAGAAAATATCCGGCGTACATCTGTTTAAAATCTATTGCGGCGTTTCTGGGTCCGTTTCTTGCAGCAGTGATCCCCAGTATTGTGGTTTCTCTGGTACAACAGAGGGTGGATTATCTGACTTTTTGCTCTGTGATCATCGGTTTGGTTTTAGGGAATCTGCTTTTGGGGATGTTGTCCACGAAGATGGATACAGTGATTCGGACAAAGAATTTCTATGTGGCATATCAGCCGGTACAGTACAAGGCTGTTTCAAAGCTTCTGGATGTGGATTATTCGATTCTGGAGACGGCGGAGGGAAAAAGGCTCGCCGATCAGGCCAAGAGCAGTTATGAACGTGACTGGTTTGGTTGGAATCGTACGATGGACATGTTTACTCCATTTACATTTAATTTGCTGGGAATCGTGGTATATACTATTATTTTAATTCCGAAATGCCCCGGGGTTCTGCCTGTCTTTGCAGTGATGTCTGTGATGAATATCCTGTTAGAGCGTAATATTTCGGTGAAGGGATATCGGAAATACAGGGATATCGTGGGGGAGACAGACAGCCGGACAGGTTATTTTTTCCAGAGGAGTACTTCGGCTACAGATGGAAAGGATATCCGTCTGTTTCACATGGAGAAATGGTTTTCTTCCATTATGGAAGTTTTGATTCGAAAAAGGATGCGTATCTGGAAGCGGATAGAGGTCGCTTATTTTATTCCGAACTTCTCGGATACGATCTGGACGTTGGTGCGGGATCTGATTGCTTATACGGTATTGGTGGATACTTATTTACAGGGGGGGCTGGATGCAGCGTCCTTTACTTTATATTTAGGAGTTATTACCGGATTTGCAGGCTGGCTCAACGGCGGTAATATGGGAGACGGATTTGTCCGGGCAAATAGTGAGATGATGCGGTGTAATTGGTGGATCAGTGCATACCGCAGCTTTTTGGAACTTTGGAGTCCGTATGGGGATGGGGAAAGGCATAAAAGTACAGAGAACAGGGACGGGCGTGCCGTGGAGAAGCAGGCGGCCTCGCAAGATGCGGAGAAGAATCGTACAGGAAAGGGTGTTACCATCGAATTTCGTGATGTATGCTTCCGATATCCGGAGTCAGATCGGGATGTAGTACATAATCTGAATCTCACGGTACAGGCCGGAGAAAATATTGCGCTGGTCGGGGTGAATGGAGCCGGGAAGACAACGCTTGTAAAGCTATTATGTGGGTTTTATCATCCGGATTCCGGACAGATCCTGATCAACGGAAAGGACATTCAGGAATATCCTGCCGATCAGTACCGGAATCTTTTGGGAGCCGTTTTTCAGGATATGATGATTATGGCAGCTTCAGTTGCCGAAAATGTTGGCTGCTGCCGGGAAGAGGATGTAGACAGGGAACGGTTATGGCACGTGCTTCGCATGGCAGACATTGAGGATAAAATCAAGTCGCTGCCGAAGGCGGAAAACACGAGTGTTACAAATTTTCTGGATGAGGACGGGGTTCTCTTTTCCGGTGGAGAATTACAGCGGATCATTCTGGCAAGAGCTTTGTATAAAGCGGCGCCGCTTTTGATGCTGGACGAGCCGACCAGCGCGCTGGATCCAATGG
>CAYYGS010000065.1:0-8458 GCA_964471335.1 uncultured Jutongia sp. | reverse complement strand
ATACCACGCATTGTCAGAAGGGACAACGACGATATTTATTTCCCACCGTTTGGCCAGCACGAAGTTCTGTGACAGAATTTTATTTTTCGAGGACGGAGCGATACAGGAGGATGGTACGCACGAGGAGCTGATGGAGCAGCAGGGAAAATATGCGGAAATGTTTTCGATTCAGAGTCAGTATTATAAAGAGTAAATCAGGCTGAACGCGGAATGGAGGATAATCATGGCAGATAAAAATGTGAATGCAATTATAAATGAAAGAGAGTCTGTGGGACAGATTTTTCAGAAATTTATTCATGTGATCGGCATTAATTTCAGATTATGCAAATGGATACTGCCCTGCAATTTGTTAAAAAATATAATTTATGCCGCGGTGCCGTACATTGGTATCGTTTATGGCTGTGATATTTTGAATGGTCTTGTCTCCGGAGCATCAAGACATGACATTATGGATGTGGTGTATCGTCTGGTATTCGTGACCTTTGTGATGACGCTTTTGTTTCACATTCTGGATAAGATGGGAAATGCCATGCGGGACAGCATACGCTACCGTATCCAGAGAGAGGTTTCTATGAAGGCGGTTTCTTTGGATTATCAGGATCTGGAGAGGCAGGAGACGATGCAGCTTCTGACGGCGGCGCTGGAGGGAGAGAAGGAAAGCGGTGGGATATACTGGTTTTCTGACAAGCTGGGTACGCTGATCGGCGATGCAGCATCCATTATTTATGCATTTGTAGTGCTGTTTCCGATTCTGATGCCGGCAGAGACTTCCGGTGGGAGCGGCATAGAACAGATCTTGCACTCAAAGTTGGTTATCTATTTGATTTTTCTGCTGAATCTGCTCAGTATGTTCCTGTTTATGTGGATTTCAAAAAGGGGAAATCAGAGGCAGTATGGCCTTTATGAAGAGAGCCTGGATTCCGTGCGGAAGGACAATTATTTTTATCGCGAGATTTTGGACAAATATCAGACTGGTAAAGAGATTCGTCTGTATGGATTAAAGGATCTGCTGATGCGTGATATGACAGCAGTGTGGGATGAAAAATGTGATATTCAGGCGCGTAAGATCGCATTGCAGGATGGAATCCGCATAGAGTATCAGGTGGTGCAGGCTGTGCTTCTGGCGGTTTCTTATGCCGTCGTAGGAAGCCGGGGGATCAGCGGAGCGATTACCGGGGCAGAGGTGGTTAAGTACGTGTCTGCGCTGACAGCGCTTGGCGGTGCCTGCCGGTATATGGTAGAGCATTTTGAAAATGTTTTGCTGAATATGCAGTATCTGCATCACTATTATGAATATCTGAATCTGCCGAACCGAAAAGAGACGGGACAGGTATCCGTGGAGAACCTGGGAAAGCAGGAACTTGTGGTTACTTTTGAGAATGTATCATTTTGCTATCCCGGCACGACAAAATACAGTCTGAAAAATATCAATGTGACATTCCGTTACGGGGAGAAGGTAGCGTTAGTCGGACCGAATGGGGCGGGGAAGACGACGCTGATCATGCTTTTGTGCAGGTTGTATGAGCCTACGGAGGGAAGAATTTTGTTAAATGGAAAGGATATTCGTGATTATGATTATAGAGAATATTTAAATTTATTTGGTGTGGTATTTCAGGATTTCAAACTCTTTGCCATGAATGTAGCGGAGAATGTGGCGGCTTCGGAGGAATACGAGGAGGATATTGTCTGGGAATGTCTGGAGAAGGCGGGAGTTGGCGAGAGAGTCCGTCGGATGGATGAGGGAATCACGACGCAGTTATATAATGTAGGAGTAAAAGGCGTCGAGATTTCCGGCGGGGAGGCACAGAAGATTGCCATCGCGAGGGCATTGTACAAGTCTGCTCCTTTTATTATTCTGGATGAGCCGACCAGTGCATTAGATCCGGTGGCAGAGTATGAGATTTACGCCGGTTTTGACAGACTCGTGGCAGAAAAGCTGGCAGTGTATATATCCCATAGGATGTCAAGCTGTAGGTTTTGCGAACGGATTCTTGTTTTGGATCAGGGATGCCTCGCAGAGGAGGGAAATCATGACAGTCTGCTGCAACAAAACGGGATTTATGCAAAGATGTGGAATACGCAGGCAAAGAACTATCAATAAGCGGAAATTTGGCACAAATCATCTTTACACGTATTCATAAATTCGTTATAATATTGCCACAAGGTCTGATTGGAACATGGGTGGTGATATCAATATTTGGAAGGCCAGAAAGGTGTGCGGCATATTTTTGAATAGGGCTCACGCCTTTTTTACACCCTGATTCTATATAGTGAAAAAGACGAATGGAGAAGATGGATGGAAAATATATTTCTAAAGACAAAGGATGATTACACGCTATGTTTACATATTTTTGAAGTGGAGAACCCCAAGGGATACGTGCAGATTATTCATGGAATGGAGGAGCATCAGGAGCGGTATGAGCCTCTGGCCGCGAGGTTGAATGATGCGGGATATACGGTGATTTCTTCGAATATGAGAGGGCATGGGGAGACGGCGTCTACACTGGGATATTTCGGGGAGGAGGCTGGATGTCGTGAACTCCTGGCAGATCAGATTCGGATCGCCTCATATATCAGGCGTCGGTTTGATGTGGACAGAGTGATTCTCTTCGCGCATTCTATGGGGACGATTATTGCGAGAAATTTAATGCAGACGCAGTCGAAACATTACGAAAAGGTGATTCTGTCCGGCTGTCCGCACAATAACTCTGCCGCAGGTTTTGGTATTTTACTGACAGAACTTATGAAGAAGCGCAGGGGTGGGGAGTATTATTCAGAGCTGGTGCAGAAGCTGGCGATTGGCAGTATGAGCAGAGGAATTCCGGATCGAAAGACAGATTTGGACTGGATCAGTGTCAACGAGGAGAATGTGCAGGCGTTTATAGATGATCCGTATTGCGGACATGGATTTCGGGTTGCTGCTTTTAATGATTTATTCCGGCTGGTTAAGAATATGGCAAGAGTGGAGCGGTTTCATGATGTCCGGGAGGATTTGCCGATTCTTGCAATACGGGGAGCAGAGGATCCCTGTACGGGTGGAGACAGAGGCAGCGCTGACAGCCTGCTGACCCTGCAGAGAGCGGGATTTCGTTATATTGTCAGTATCAGCTATCCCGGTATGCGTCATGAGATTTTAAATGAGAAGGATAATGAGCAGGTGTATCGTGACATCCTGAAATTTTTAGGATAAACAAAGAATTCCGTGAGGGTGATTCTCGCGGGAGTCACCAGAATGGAGCACTTCATGAATATTCAGACACAATGTTGTGGTATCGTGGTTCTAATTGTACTGTTATTATTTTACAGGCGTCAGGATAAAGTAAAATTAAATACGGAGAAGGCATATTTGCGGGCGTTTTGTGTTACAGTACTGTCTATTACGATGGATATTCTTTCGATTGTTGCCATCGTTTACGGTGAGTATTTACCGATACATTTTGTGAAATGGGTCTGCAAGACATATCTTGTGACGATGATTGGTGTGGCGCTGAGCAGCTTGCTTTATATTTATGCGGACCTGTATTCTCAAAACGGAAAATATCGTACCTTTGTCAGGAAATATATTGCGATTGCACTGCTGGGTGTTTGCATGATTTACGCTCTTCCGATACATATTCATTATAGCGGTGAGGCAAATGATATTTATACCTATGGTCCGAGTACAATCGCGACATATCTGTTTGCGATAAGCTTTGTCATTATGAATACATACTCTATGATAAAACATCGTGAAAGGATTAATGCCGGCAGACGTGAGGCTGTTTTCGTCTGGATGGCTGTTTTGATTGTGGCGGCAGTCACACAATTTATATTCCAGGAGATTCTGGTGATTGGTTATGCCTTTGCAATCGGGATCATGGTGCTGTATCTGAAGCTGGAGAATCCTGAGCAGAATCTTGACAGGAGGACAGGGCTGTTTAATCAGAATGCGTTCGTTGAGTACACGCAGCAGCTTTTTGTGGAGGGAAGGGCGTTCTCGCTTCTGTCTCTTTATTTTGAAAGACTGTTTCAGCAAAACGTCCAGGAGGATATCAACGAGCGTCTCATCATGGAATTGAGTCGGTATCTTCTGGATATTCCCGGCGTTCGTGCGTTCAAAAATGCGGAGGATGAGATTGTTCTGTTATCGGAGGATTTGGAATGCATCAACCGTATGATAGAGGAATTGAAAATACATTTTAACGATCAGTGGGGAAAGGATAAGGCGGTCGTATTGCGTCTGCATGGCATCTGTATTCCGGATATCGGGATTCTTGCCAATGGAAAAGATATATCATATTTTTTGCGGTATATCCGGGAAAACAGTACGCGGTATACAGAGGATTATTTTCTGACGGTACAGCCGTCTATGGTCGATGACATGTATGAGGAACGCCTGACAGAGCAGCTGATTTTAAGTGCGATTGAAGAGGAGAGGTTTGAGGTGTTCTATCAGCCGATCTATTCGACAAGGGAGCATAAATTTACATGTGCGGAGGCATTAGTGCGCATGCGGGATGAGAGGGACACTCTGATCCCGCCGGGAGAGTTTATCGGTGTAGCAGAGAAAAATGGGTTAATTATCCGGCTGGGAGAGATGGTCTTTGAAGAGGTGTGCCGGCAGCTCCATCAGAGGGGGCCGGCTGAATACGGACTGCATTACATCGAGGTGAATTTATCGATGATGCAGTGTACCTATCTGAATTTGGCAGATGATTTTATCGGGATTATGCAGGAGTATAAGATTGATCCGTCCTGGATTAATCTGGAAATCACGGAATCTGCTTCTTTGGAGGCGAAGCATATCCTGGAGGCGAATATGAAAAAGCTGATGGATTTTGGGGTGCGGTTTTCTCTGGATGATTTCGGGACCGGACAGTCCAATTTAAATTATATTGTGGATATGCCGGTGGATATTGTAAAGTTTGATAAGAGTATGACAGAATCCTATTTTGAAAACGGCAAGGCAAAATATGTGATGGGCGCTGCTATGCATATGATCCAGGGGATGAATCTTGCTATTGTATCGGAGGGAATTGAAACAAAGGAACAGTTTGAGACGATGTGCGAGCTGGGGATTCAGTATATTCAGGGCTTTTATTTTTCACGTCCCCTGCCCAGAGAGGAATTTTGGGACTTTCTTATGGAAGAGAATGTTTGAAAGTGTGAGGAATTATGTGTGATTTTTTACCAGTCAACCGGGAGGATATGGCGAAACGGGGATGGGAGCAGGTAGATTTTGTCTATGTGACAGGAGATGCCTATGTTGACCATTCTTCTTTTGGTGCGGCTATTATTTCCCGTGTGCTGGAGGCGCATGGTTTTCGAATCGGCATGATCCCTCAGCCGGACTGGAAGGATGAGGAAAGTATTCAGGTCTTTGGAATCCCGCGCCTCGGATTCCTTGTCTCCGGGGGAAATATGGACTCCATGGTGAATCACTATACCGTGTCAAAGAAACGCCGTAGTTTTGATTCTTACACGCCGGGCGGGGAGACGGGAAAGAGACCGGACTATGCGGTGATCGTCTACTGCAACCTGATTCGCAAAGTATATAAAGGGATTCCTATTATCATCGGAGGGATTGAGGCCAGCCTGCGCCGTCTGGCGCATTATGATTATTGGTCGGACAAGCTCCGGCATTCCATTTTGGTTGATTCACAGGCCAATTTGATTTCCTATGGAATGGGGGAGCTTTCGATTGTGGAGATTGCGGAGGCCCTGGATAGCGGGATCGCGGTGGAGGACATTACCTTTATCAATGGGACGGTTTATCGGACGAAGAATCTGGACAGCGTTTATGATGCCGTGGAGCTGCCTTCCTTTGACGAGATGGCAGCAGATAAAGAGAAGTATGCCGAGAGTTTCTATATGCAGTATTGCAATACCGATCACATCACGGGAAGGTGTCTGGTCGAAAAATATCATGACCATCTCTATGTGGTACAAAATCCACCATCCAGGCCTTTGACCCAGCTGGAAATGGATGATATTTATGCGCTGCCATACCAGAACAGCTATCATCCCATGTACGAGGCAGCAGGGGGAGTTCCGGCACTGCAGGAGGTGAAATTCAGCCTGACGAGCAACCGGGGATGCTTCGGTGGCTGTAACTTCTGTGCCCTGACCTTCCATCAGGGAAGAGTGCTGCAGGCCAGAAGTCACGAATCAATCGTGGCAGAAGCGAAGAAGATGACGCAGGAGCCGGATTTTAAGGGTTATATTCACGATGTGGGAGGGCCGACGGCGAACTTCCGCCATGCCGCCTGCGACAAGCAGAAAAAACACGGCGTCTGTACGAATCAGCAGTGCCTGTTCCCGAAACCCTGTCCGAACCTGAAGGTGAGCCATGAGGATTATCTCGTGCTGCTGCGGAAACTGCGGAAGCTGCCAGGCGTAAAAAAGGTCTTTGTACGTTCCGGCCTGCGTTTTGACTATATTATGGCAGACAAGGACAATACCTTTTTAAAAGAATTATGCCAGTATCACATCAGCGGGCAGCTGCGTGTGGCACCGGAGCATGTTTCTGATCAGGTGCTGAGATATATGGGGAAGCCGGAGCATGCTGTCTACGAGGCATTCGTGCGGCGCTACCAGAGGATGAATGACAAATATGGAGGGAAGCAGTTTCTCATTCCCTATCTGATGTCCTCTCATCCGGGATCTACCCTGAAGGCGGCTGTCGAGCTGGCAGAATATCTGCGCGATACAGGGCATATGCCGGAGCAGGTGCAGGATTTTTATCCGACGCCGTCAACGATTGCTACCTGTATGTATTATACAGGGGTTGATCCCCGGACAATGAAGAAGGTCTATGTACCGGTCGATCCGCATGAAAAGGCGATGCAGAGGGCTCTTATGCAGTATCGTGATCCTCATAATTATTCACTGGTCAGGGAAGCGCTCCATCAGACCGGACGGGAGGATCTGATCGGATATGGTGAGAAGTGTCTCATACCGCCCCGCAGGGAAAAGTGGCGGGAAAAGACATGGAAGAAGCGGCCGGCTAAGAAATCGTGAAAATTTCTTGTTTTTTTCGCAAAAGGTATTTACAAATCCTGCCAGAAGACGATATATTATATGTAATATTGGGAGTGTGAGATGTGCAGGGTATAGAAAGGTTTGGTGATTGAGATGGCAGTGAATGGAATGGGGAATAATAATCTGAGCAATTTATACAGCAGTATTTTTGGGATGGGTTCTTCCGGCGGCGGAGTGAATCTGGGCGAGTATGCAATGCTGAAAAACGGTGCTTATAAGAAGCTGCTTAAATCGTATTATGGCATGGGAGAGGAGACAAAGAAAAGCAGTTCCAGCTCCAAGAGCGACAGTGATGATAGCACAGATAAGACAAGTAGTTCGAAAAAGACATATTCTTATCGGACAAATACGACAGAGAGGGCTTCCAGGGATGAGCTTTTATCTGCAAAGCAGAAGGCTGAGAATGTAAAGGCGAGCCGGAAGAAGCTGGATGAAGAGTCTCTGTATGAGTCCACAGGACAGGATGATATGGGAAGAGCTACTTATAATACAGATGCAATTTCCAAGGCAGTGAAGAGCTTTGTGAGTGATTATAATTCGCTGGTATCCTCTACGAAGAAAATGGATTCTTCTGCTGTCTCCAAAAAGTCTATTGAACTGACTTCTATGACGGCGCAGAATGCATCACAGTTGAAGGAGATCGGTATTACCATCAATTCTGATTTGACCTTAACAGTAGACGAGGAGAAGCTGAAAAAGGCAGATGTAAGTCAGATTGAATCTCTGTTCTCCGGTTCTGACTCGTTTGGAAAGCAGGTTGAAGATATGGCAGATCAGATGAGCAAACAGGCGAACAGTCTGACATATACTCAGCAGAAGGCGATGTCCTACAGCTATGACGGCAAATATCTGAGGCTGGATAGTTCTTATGGCGCAACGAGCCAATATATGTAATCAATGATATTTTGACAAAATTTTTAACACCTGCCGCAGGATATACTTGTTGCAGGTGTTTTTTTCGTGTAAAATATCAATTAGTAAGTAATTGGTAGTTTGACTTGCAGAAATGAGGAAAATATGCAAAGAATACTGGTGGTAGATGATGCGGAATTAAATCGTGAGTTGCTTCGTGAGATGTTGCAGCAGGATTATCTTATCGAGACTGCGAAGGATGGAAAGCAGGCGATGGAGAAGCTGCATGAATATGAGAATGATATGACGGCGGTCCTGTTGGATTTGCAGATGCCTGAGATGGACGGCTTTGAAGTGATTACGTTGATGGGAAGAGAAGGATATCTGGAGAGGATTCCCGTACTGATGATTAGCAGTGAGGGGGCGGCAGAGATCGAGAGCCAATGTTTTGAGCTGGGCGTTTTTGATTATATTCATAAACCTTTTGAACCGTCTGTTGTGAGGAATCGGGTAAAAAAAGCGATTGACCTTTTTGAACGGAAAAATGAGTTAGGGCGCAAGGTCAGGGAACAGCAGGAGGAGCTGC
>CAYYGS010000064.1:0-10763 GCA_964471335.1 uncultured Jutongia sp. | reverse complement strand
TGAGTATGCACAAACATTATTTATGGCGGCTCAGAATTATATCGTGAAAAGTAATGTAAACGGGAGCTTTGAAGAATTTGAGCGTCATATTGTGGATGGGGATGGAAATTATAAGTACCAGCTTGAGCCAGAGGTTCTTATAGACGAAAGGGCGCAAAGGCTTTCAAAAGAAAGGATATGGGGACACATTGCTTCGGGAGCGGCGATTACAGAAGAAAAGTATCGGGGGACTCTTTGCAGCATTTGTTGTGATGCGGGAGATTATGAGAGATATTTAGACGAAAAGGCGACCAACAGCGAAACAGCATTCCTGGTGTTTTCTATGCTGGAGGATTTCGTATCAGATACAGAAATATTGAACGGCTGCATTGCCATCGAATTTACTCCCGATGGAGGACAAATTTACAGTGCATGCTATAGCAACTGGGATACAGGCTTTGTATATTCCGGATATGAAGAAGAGTTACAGGGGGGAAGGGTAAACATTTCCAATCGGGAGGAAGGTTATCGACAAAAAAGAAAGATCGGATATTATGGGGTAGATACGCTTTCCAAGGGAAGTGTAAGTGTGCAAGATAAACTGGAATTAGCAAATGTGGAGTTGGTAAACAAGGAACGGCTGGAATTAGTCATAAAGAATTCATGGGATTTTGAGGGGGCAGCCTCCTGGCAGTATTTTGTAGAAGTGTATGATGCTGACAAAGGAACAAAGGCCATGGAGATAAAGATTGATTCTTCCTGGCTGCTTGGAAAGAAAGATATTTCGAAGGTTAATTGTGGTTTGACGAAATATTTAACTGATAAAAATGGAAATACCAAAACGATAGATGCCACCTGTGATATGCTTGCATATTTAAAGGGCGAGGAGCTTCATATTATTCTGGATGTAGTGGATATTCAGGCGACCAGTTATTTGTATCGCCGTGAATTGAAAAAAGACAATCCAAATTGGTTAAAAGGGGAAGCAGGTACAAGCTCGGCATTTGCTTCCACCTATAGTTTCCATCGGTTTGGTCTGGATGCGAATAACATCTATTGTATTGTGACAGCGAGTAGTGGAGCTTCTTTGAAGAGTGCTGCAGAGCAAAGTAATACCTCGTCAGTCTATTTTGGAAATTATGAAAAGGATGATGCTGAGAATGGCGAAAATGTGGTACGATGTCGCTACGAAATTGAAAATGCCAGACATATGTATAATATGCGATACATTTCAGACCTCAGTGAAGAGGAGTTAAAGACAGCGGATACGTCGCTGGAAGGAAAGGATGTGTTACATTCTTTTTCTATAATGAATGATATCTCCTGGGATTCATTTGTTGAGGAGGAAAATCTTTATTTTTCGGAAGGGGAGATTGTTTCGCTTTCCGGCATATACATGGGCGACACAGAGGATACGGGAATTAGCGGCTCGGTAATGCCTGCAGAAGGAGTATGTGTAGTGAAACGTTGTCCTTTTCCGTCCATGGCAAAGCTGAATGCGGATGTTGATTCGGGCGGAAGACGGCATACGATATCAGAGATGCAGATAACAGAAAAAATGAATGTCTTATCAGGAGTGTATGCTTTGGAGGGAAACCATGTTGTAAACCAGGGGGCGACAGGCTTATTTGTGAAAAATGAAGGCAGTATTCAAGACATCTGTCTAAAGGATTGGCAGGTTCAGGGCTCAAGCGAAATTGGACTTTGCTGTGGAGTCAATGAGGGAACCATTGGAGCGAAAGGAAAAGAGGTTTCCTGTCAGGGAACAGTACATGGCGAACAGTTTGTTGGCGGAATTGCCGGAAACAATAGTGGAACGATTGAAAGTGCTTCATTTTCCGGAGAAATAGACGCTTCCTCCGAAAATGAAACGCTCATTTATGCGGGAGGAATCGTCGGTGTCAATGAAGAAGCTGCGGTAATCAATAACTGCTCTCTGGGAAATGATCAAAAGACAAGTATCCGGGCAGGCTCTGGCAGTGAAGAGCATGTATATGTTGGTGGACTGGCCGGAGAAAACTGTGGTATAATAAAAAGGTGCCTTGCTGTGGAGGATTCCGAAGTGACTGTTGCAGGTTATTCGGGATACATTGGAGGCATTGTGGGACACAATGCCGGCAAAGGCGTTATCGGCGGAAATAATGAGCTGGATGCGGTGACAACCGGGAAAAGATGGCGTGTAGAGAGCATTTCCGCAAAAGGAGAATCGTCAGTGGCAGGAATTGTTGGTTGTAGTGAGTCCATGACTGCTTTTCGTTATCTGACCAATTATGCAACGGTTGTTAACGAGATAGAAGAGGGCACTGGAGGTAATACTGCAGGAATTGTGGGACTGCAGCTGCTTTGTGATTTCTCTGGTTTGCCAGATGGAGCAAAAGAGTATTCTGTGCAATATATGCGCTGTGAAAATCATGGGAATATTCGAAGCAATGAAGTGGCAAGTGGTATCGTATGCAAGATTAAGGTGGATGTCCGGGATATTTTAACGATAGCACAGTTCGAATATTGTATAAATAGTGGAGTGCTGCGGGTTAGGGAAAAAGATGGTTATTCTGCCGGAATTACGACAGCATATGGGGACACCATATCGTTGAAGCGTTGTCAGAACTACGGATTTGCGAAAGGGCATCTACAGTCTGCGGGAATCGTGTATTGTAAAACCAAACCGAAGACAGCGATTCGGATCGAAGACTGTTTTGATAATAGTCATGGTTCTTATCCGTTTACCAATTTGGAAAGAAAGCTCATAGATATCAAACACTGCTATTTTATTGATGATGACAGCTATTCGGATAAAATGGTAATAATTGATCCAACAGTAGTCACCATTGGAAAAAGGCTATACGTACATAAGGAAGACGAATCAGATACTTATTCGGTTTGGGAAACGATGATCACCGGACTATCTGTAAATCCGTCGGATGATTCGTACAGAGATGATGTGTTAGATTACGAGGAGTCGTTGGAGAAAGGACTTCGCGCTCGTGTATATGAAGAATTATCACAGCAGATGGATGAATTTTTGGGTAATTGACTGAAATTCTCCCAATGCGAAGCGTCTGCGGAATGGAGATTGGCGTGAAAAAGGAAAGAAAAATATGCTTTTCCTGGAAAAGAGCATGTAATGCAATAAAGGGAAACAACAACGGTTTTAGTACGATCATAACTATCGTGGTTGCAACGGTTATCATGGCATTTTGTTTGGTATTGCTTGCGGCGGCATATTCGTATTATGAAACAGCGGCAAAAGATGGGGTTGATTTGATCTGCAAGGAAATGACAAAATCAGCCTTAGAACAATGTGAACAGGAAATTTTGCAGCAGTATTCTGGCTATGAGGAACAGTCTGACGATTTGAAGGCGGGAGAGCATCAGATTTGGGGATGGCTTCGATACAATGTTTCACAGGACAATTGGAAGGAATCAGAGATAAAGGATTTTGAACTTTTGTCCGGGCAGACAAAGTTGTCTGACAATGGAGTAGACAGCGTTCATTTGCAAATGTACTGGGAGGAAAAGGGGGACATTTTTCTACATCTTAAAATTGTGACAAGCAAAGGGAAAAGTTCGTATCGCCTACAGAAAACCTATCGGCTTATGAAAGGGCAATATTTGGAGGAGACAAGTGAAGAAACGGATAGTGAAAGCAGTACCTGTAACCCAAACAAAAATACAATCCTGAAAAAGGAGAAATGGGAATGGAGAACAGAATAGGAAAGGAGAACAGGATACTATGAAAAATCAAAATAAAGGATACACAATAGTAGAGGTATTGGTTGGCTTTTGTCTTCTTTTTATCCTGTTTTCTTCTCTGCTAAAGGTGGTGCAGGTTTCCGGAAATATGATGATGGAGGCAGAGGATGTTCTGCAGCAACATCAAGCGTTGCAGGAACAATATTACCGTAAAGGACATGGAGATCTGTCTTGTGTGAACTGTGGAAAAGAACTATATTTGATCGAAACGGATGGAGAGGGCAAGCCATTGTCAGGAGGAACAAGCTTGAGGATGGATGATGATTTGGCTGTCGTACAAGTGTCTTCTGGTGAGGAAAATATGAAATTGTTGGTGATTGAGAAAAAGTAAATTCAATGGCGAATATCGAGAGGAAAATTTTGTGAAAAAAAGAAAACAATGGGATAATCAAGGTATGACATTGATGGAGCTGATGGTATCATTTGCTTTGCTGGGTATTTTTTTCGTGGCAGCGACTACCTTGATTAGCACGGTAGTAAGAATTCATTATGATGTGAGAGGTCATCAATACGGGCTTCAGGTTTGTACCATGATTGCAGACAAGATTGCAGAGGAATTAGAAGGAGCGCAGAGCGCAGAAGGTGATGCTCCGGCTGTTGTACTGGGCAGGGATGGAACTATGGCCACGTTGGTAGACCGCAACGGAAGCCAGGTTTCCATTGGAACCACAGAGGGGGAACCGAAGTTTTTTCGGTTACATTATGCAAAAGCGGATAACTCTCCATTCAGCGAGAATGGTGAGAAAATAGATTCGTATGATAGTTTAGACTGGCTTTTTGATGAAAAAAGTTATATGGGATATGCGATAAAGAGTCTTGTGTTTTCCCTTCCCGGCGATGATTATGAGAGCAATGTGATTCGCATGGATTTAGAAATAGAGAGTGAACGATACGGTGTCT
This sequence comes from uncultured Jutongia sp., assembly GCA_964471335.1. GTDB lineage: Bacteria > Bacillota > Clostridia > Lachnospirales > Lachnospiraceae > Jutongia. Next base: position 6,131 of record CAYYGS010000064.1, on the reverse strand, counting down.
ATCAAATGACAAGATACTATCAATGTTATTGTTTGCAGAAGGATACAGTTGAAATTAAGCAAATAGAGTGATGCGCTTTTGGTGAAAATCGCTCAGAATTGAGGAGAAGAGTGAAGACTTACAAGTATAAAGCAAAAGACAAGGACGGAAAAATAGTACGAGGTTTGATGAGTGCCGAAAATGAGGCGGAGCTTCACGAAACATTAAAAAAAGAAGAAAAATACCTGATTCGTGCATGGAAAAAAGAAAAAGAGACGGTGAGCAAAAGGTTAAGCGCTGCTGTTTTGGCAGAATTTTGTCGCAATCTTCACAGCATGATTGCAGCGGGAATTCCACTTGTGAAGGCAGTTCAGATGTTAGCCGAGGATGAGGTGACTCCTGAAAAGCAAAGAAAGCTTTATCATGAATTGGAGAGACAGCTTCGGCTGGGTGTCAGCTTATCCGAAGTGATGGAGCAACAAGGGGAAGCTTTTCCGCGACTGCTGATCTATATGATAAAAAGTGGTGAGGCAAGTGGAAGACTGGATCAGATTGCCCTGGAAATGTCTCATTATTACGAAAAAGAGCATCAGTTAACAGGTAAAATAAAAAGCTCTTTGTTGTATCCGAAGATTCTTTGTGTGATGATTGTGGTGGTGGTAATGATTATTATGGGCTTTGTAATGCCGCAATTCCATAGCCTGTTTGCAAAAATGGAAAATCTTCCGAAAAGTACACTTGCTTTGCTTGCAATCAGTAATTTTGTGAAAACCAAATGGTATGTGGTGATTCTTGGTATGATATTTCTTGTCATGATAGGCAAGGTGATCATGCTGCACCCAAAGGTGTGCTATTTGCTGGATAAATGTAAAGTGCATTTACCGGTTATCGGTAATTTGATGAAGGTAATCTACACCGCGAGATTTGCAAGAATTTTGGCAAGTATGTATGCGGCGGGTATTCCAATCGTGGACTGTATTGAAATAGCAAAAACCACGATCAACAATATCTATATAGAAAACCAGTTTAATCAGGTTATTAGTGATGTTTGCTCGGGCAGAAAGCTAAGCACGGCTGTTGAAAAGGTGGACGGCTTTTCGGGAAAGCTTTCTTCCACAATAAGAGTGGGAGAAGAGTCGGGAGCGTTAGATAGTATGCTTGTGGCAGTTGCAGGCCAAATGGAGTATGATTCCGAGATCGCCCTCAACCGGTTGGTTAGTTTGTTAGAGCCGATGATGATTGTTGTTATGGCAGCGATCGTTGGCTTTATCATGATATCCGTCATACAGCCAATTTATTATTCCTATGAAACCATTTCAAAAATGTATAAATAACATGAAGGGAAAAAAGGGAAGAGCACATGAGTATTATAATGTTTTTGTCAAATCGTGAAATACAAATCGTAGAGAAAAAAGGTGGTAAGAGTCAAGCGGGTGTAAAAAGAGTCATGCAGTTTTCAGCTCCCGAGGGAAGTCTGATAAATGGTGTTATTGTTGAACCGGAGTTGTTTACTTCCTTTCTAAAGGAGCTGTGGCAGCAACAGGGCTTTTTGTCGAAGAAAGTTCAGCTTATTATCGGAAGCACGAAAATCATGGGAAAAATGTTAGATGTGCCACGAATGAACAGGCAGGATACCCTGAACTATTTAGAGAGAGAACTGTCGGAGTCCTCGGAAGAGGAAGCGTTTGTATATCATTATTGTGACGTGGAAAAGGAAGAGGATGGACGGAAGAAAATCTTTGGTGAGCGTATTACCAGTGCGCTAATTGAAGAATACATGGAGGTTTTTTCGGGCGCACAATTAGAAATCACAGCAGTTTATTCTGATATGAGTAGTTTGCTTAAGCTGACGAGACAAGAGTTTTCAATGGATCAGACATTTGTGTTACAAATTGTCCATGATATTACATTGACAACGATTTTGTATGTGGACGGAGTTTTTACATATTATACGAATGCCAGGCTGTTTCAAGAAATTGGAAGCAGAGCCTGTGCAGACGAGCTGGCGCAATCTGTTAGCAAAATCATTCAGTTTATGAAGGCAAATCACATGGAAGCTGCGTTGGAAAAGGTTATCTTTTTGGGGATTGATGAAGAAGGCTTTTCTTATTGCAGAGAGGCACTTGATGAACAGGGGATTGAAATTGAAATTTTGATGCCGCCGGACGGCTGGCTTGGTGGAAACGGCAAGGAATACGCGCAATTTACTCATGCATTGGCGGGCTTGTATCAGTCTGATTCTAATGACAATATCTTAAAGCAATATCGACGAAGCAGCAAATTGCAGTATGAAATTTTACGGGAATATAAAAAGCAGGGTATTGTGATTGCAGGTGTGTTGTGTGTTATGTTGGCTTTGTGGTTCGGTGTTTCCTGCTATTTGGCAAAGCTGGGTCAGGAGTTTGAAAATGTGACTCGTTATAATCAGGACTTTGAGATTTTAGATTCCGTGAGAGAGAACGCATCTCTTCATGACGAGATATCATACTTGGAGCAGCAACAGGAAGCATTAGACATGATAAATGGAGCGATTACTGAGTATCCTGTCTGCGACAGTGATACCCTGGAAATGCTAAAGAAATGTGCGAAGGGTCACGCCAAAATTGAATTTCAAGCATATGACGGCGATGCAGGTGTTGTCTATCTTTTTGCCAGCGCAAAATCTGTGAAATCAATCCACAAGTTTATTCAAAAGCTTGATAAGAGAGAGGGTATTGACGAAGTAAATTATACGGGGTATACGTATAACAATCAAACGAGGCTTTGGGACATTCATGTAAATTGCAGACTGGCCGCACAAGGTACTAAAGTAGCTGAAAAATAGTATAAAAGGCATGGTGATTCGTATGACAAGGAAATTGACGGCAAAAGACAAAAAACTATTATATTGTCTTAGTTTATTTGTCATTATAGTAGTGATAGGGTATTGGGGTATTTTCCCTTTGACTAAAGAGATAAAGCAGACAAAAGTAAAGCTGGAAAAAGAGGAGAATACCAGGAAAGACTATAAGGAAAAAATAGAAAAAATTCCTGACTTGCTTGCACAGAAGGAAGAACTTGAAGAAGCAGGAAAGGACAAAAAAAGCAAATATTATCCAATAATGACAGGTGGAGAGGTTGATCAGTATCTGACGGAGATGGCAACGGGTTATGGTTTGATGGCGTATCAGTTGGAGATAGACATTTCGAAAGAGAATGGGGTATTGACCTCTTATGGTGAAGAGCAGTCCAGTGAAGAACTGTTATATCAGCAGGAGTGGGAGGACGATATTGGTGTTCATATCGCGCAGGTTTCCATGAGACTGATCGGAAAGAAAAAGGATATGCAACGTATGGTTGATGATTTATACGCCAGTGACAAAATGCATCGCATCCGCAGTATAAATTATTCTTCAACCCGTGAAGTAGTGGGGGATGAAAATGGAACGAGTGGGATAAAAGAGAGCACGGTGCTTGACATTTCTCTGGAAATGTATATGTGTGACAAGTGAGGTGAAAAATGAATGGATAATCGAAACAATAAATCAATCCGTATCGGTGATGTTTTACAGGAGTTAGGTTACATCGGCGAAGAGGAAATAGAAAAAGCGTTGGCATATCAAAAGGAACATAAGAATATTCGAATGGGTGGCGCATTGATAGCATTAGATTTTATCACAGAATCGCAGATGTTAGAAGCGTTGTCGGAAAGAATGCATTATCCTTTGTTATCTGTGTCTGAAATTGCAGTAGATGAAAAGGCTTTAAAACTACTGCCTGCTGCCATTGCCGAAAAATACACCATATTGCCATATCAAGTCAAAGAGGATGTCTTATTTGTTTTGGTAAATGATCCGTTAGACTATTATGGAATAGAAGATTCCCGTCAAATCGTGGGCATGGATTTACGGATTGGTCTATGCGAAAAGGAGGAGCTGGTAAAGGCGATTCCTTACTACTATTCGAAGGTTTCGGCGCAGAGGGCGGCGAGGAAGGCTTCTGCCGGAAGAGAGGCTGAACAGGAGATTCTTGAAATTCGTTTAGAGGATGGCGAGGACGACACACCCATTATCAATCTGTTGAACAGCCTGTTGATTCGAGCATACAATTCGAATGTTTCGGATATACACATTGAACCCTTTGAAAGTAAGACAAATGTAAGAATGCGCCTGGACGGTGTCGTCAGCGATTTCATGACGCTTCAAAAAAACATACATAACCCTCTGGTGGCAAGAATTAAAATTATCAGTGACCTGGATATTGCAGAGCATCGTGTGCCACAGGATGGTCATTTTAGAAGAATGATTGAGGGCTTTAATTTGAATGTGCGTGTTTCGATTATTCCCACTGTATTTGGTGAAAAGGTTGTGTTGCGTCTTTTATCCAATAATACCGTGGTCGACAATGAGGAAATATACGGAATGACACAGGAGAAGTACGAGATAGCGAAAAAGATGTTAAGGTCACCACATGGAATTATTTTTATTACAGGACCGACAGGCTCGGGGAAATCCACAACCCTGTATATGATGTTAGAGAGGCAGGCAAAACAAAATGTCAATATCAGCACGATTGAAGATCCGGTAGAGAAAAACATTGCAAGACTCAATCAAATGCAGGTAAATCAGATGGCCGGATTAACGTTTAGCACGGGCTTGCGAGCGCTTTTGCGTCAGGATCCGGATATCATCATGGTTGGAGAAACCAGAGATGAGGAAACAGCGCAAATTGCTGTTCGAGCTGCTATTACAGGTCATTTGGTTTTTTCCACACTTCATACCAATGATGCGGCTTCTGCTGTAGCACGTCTCAAGGACATGGGAGTGGAAAGCTATCTGGTGTCAGGAGCCTTAGTTGGGGTGATTGCACAGCGTCTTGTTCGCAAGCTGTGTCCTGCTTGCAGCGAATGGGGAGAAATGGATGAGATTGCCGAAATGAATCTGAAAAGGAAGCTTCCCAAAATAAAAAAAGTAAAGGGATGCAGAATGTGTAATTTCACAGGCTACAAAGGGCGGGTTGCCATACATGAAATGCTGATGGTTGACAAAAAAATGAGACAGATGATTTCACAGGATGCTTCCATTGATGACATAAAAGATTACGCATCACGGGAATTAGGAATGGAAACTTTGCGGGAATCGGCATTGACATTACTTGAACAGGGGATTACTTCCGTGGAAGAGGTTTTGAAAGTGGCATATTACGAATAGAGCTATTGCATTATAGTACATAATACTTTAAAATCGTGGATATACAAGATATTCGGCTGATGTTAGATGAAAGGAAAGAACAATATGAAGAAAAAAATAGATAATAAAGGTTATACGTTGGCAGAATTAATTGTGGTGCTGGTTATATTGGCGATATTGGCGGCAATATTGGTGCCGGCATTATTAGGATATATTGACAGATCAAAGAGCCAGCAGTCAATACTAAATGCAAAAAGTGCATTGACAGCTTCTCAGGCAGAGTTTTCGGCTATGTATGCCAAGAATCTCAATCCAATTAATGCAGCCAATATGACGAATGCTGTCAAGGACAGAATCCTTGACACGGCAGATGTGGCTGATGTCTGTCAGCAGTTAATTGTAGGCGTGAAACCAAAGTCAGGAGATTCGCATAGTACATACAAGATTGTATATGCATTTTATGAGGAGAAAGGACAGAAAATAGAATTTAATGGAGACAGCTGGGAACCGGTAGAAGTTGCTTCTGCACCAAAGGGTGTTACCATGATTACCATAAAATAGTAATAAAAAATAACCACAATTTCTTGTGGTTATTTTTTTAATTTGATGGAAGAATTCCCTTTTTTCTTAAAGAATTTCTTATATGTATTATATCTATTCTTTGGTATTATACAAACTAATCCTTTTTTTGTTTTGGCAAAGCAATTTGCACCCATATTTGATTTTGTGAGCAAAACACTTTTGAATGTGATTTGTTTTAGCCTTGGACAGTTGGAAAAGGCGTTTGCTCCAACATAATCGCATTTTTTTGATTGACAGATTACCTTTGTGAGGTTTGGACAGTTTCTAAATGCCCCTTTTCCTATGGAGGTAATGGTGCCCGCGAGCTTGACAATGCGAACAGAAGTGTTGCCCCTCAAAGCTTCCTTTGCCACTCCGACAACAGTGTAGCTGTACTGTCCATCATCAACCATAGAAGGAATG
>CAYYGS010000063.1:0-10984 GCA_964471335.1 uncultured Jutongia sp. | reverse complement strand
TGTGCAAGCACAGACATATCTTCGCTTTGCCTTCGCGTAAATAATAAAGGATGCTGTCCTTCAGGACAGCATCCTTTTTCATCTAATAGGAAATTGCTCGTAAATCTTTGCCATGAATATTATTTCTTGGCAAGATAATCATTCACTGCCTTCTCCAGATCATCTGCATTTAGTCCGTGGATGACAGCCGCATCTTCCAGGCTCTCTGCCTGTGCAGACGGACAGCCGACACAATGCATGCCGGATGCCATTAAAATAGCGGCAATGCCCGGATCAACCTGCAGCATCTCTCCCATTGTCATTTCCTTATTTACTCTGATATCCATACTTTTCTTCCTCTCATTTCCTGATTTTCTATACAATAGGCGAATGCGGGGAAATCCCCTGCATCCGCCCTCTCTCATGCTTATGAATCTGTATGCGTTTCGCCGCATGTCCTGCATAAAAACATTAAACAGGATTAACCCTCGGAAATTGCTCCAGAAGGACATGTACCTGCACAAGCGCCACAGCTAATGCATGTATCTGCATCAATCTCATAGTGAGAAGATCCCTCAGCAATTGCCCCAACAGGACATCCACCTGCGCATGCACCGCAGCTTACACAATCATCTCCAATAACATATGCCATTAGTTTTTCCTCCTTTTTTATATTATATCCACATTCTAATACACTTTTTCTCATTTTACAACGATAAAATGAAAATCATCTATGGGATTTGCCATTCCATAGATACCGAATCCCCTTGCAGGCACCATCATACAAGAGCTTCAGTACCGTGCCAAAAACTGCTGACGAAAGCAGGATAACGCCTCCGTACCAAAGATAATACTGTACAGATTGTAACCCAGTTGCGCCATTTTCTGTCACGGCCCGGATATGGTCTCCGGTCGCAGCAAAATAGCGCAGCATCATGCCATGCACCATGTAAATGTAAAATGTGACGGCCCCCAACGTCTCAACGGCCTGATTGTACCGCCCCCTGAGGACAGCACAAAACAAAAGCAGGCATCCCGCGCTTGATATATACGAAGGCGCACACTCCAGTCCCATGAACCAATTACAGGAATCAGGGTGAATCTTGTAGGAGTAAGATGTCAGACCATACCGAAGCGCAATCCCCGCCGCAAAGATACAACATGCTGTCAGGATAAGACGCCCCTTCTTCCATGTACATTTTCGCAGAAAAACCGCCAGCTCAAACCCCACAAGCACATACAGGAAATGGCAGTCAAACACATAATCCTTTATATTTAACAAAGTTTCCCCGCTTAGATTCTCCAAATCCTTCAGACAGATATTGGCAAAGGAAAGGAACATATACACCCGCCTTAGATAGTTATAGGATTTATCGTCTACGCATAGAAAGGCAAGGATCGGGAAGAATACCAGCAATTTTATATAGACCACAATATACCAAAACTGTCCAACCATATCGACCGGCTGCTGCAGGATGATATAGCTTTTTAAATATTCCCAATTCATACTGAAGTCTGTGAATAGCTCTGCAAATGATTTTCTGCGATAGAAAAATTCTCCCGCAAAGCATGCAATGAGCGTCACAAGCAAAGTCGGGATATACAGACGGATCAGAAAAGACCGGCACTTATGCAGATATACACCTGGGATTTTCTCAATCCGGTCTCTGCCCTGTGTCTGCGAAAACATAAAAAACCCCAGAATCAGAAGAAACAGAGGAACATTATCTCCAATCAGGCATTTGATAAACATTGTCACTCCGTTAATCCTGTCATTAACAATATAGCTGATCTGAATATGGGCAAATACCACCATAATGCATGCGTAAATACGCAGAGCCTCAATGGATATGTCCCTTTTTTTATTCTGCATTACCCTCGTCCTCCCATTCCCGTAAAAGGATAAAATCAAGAATTTCTCCTGCCACCTGTTCCTTTGTGAGCAACGGCAGTTCCTTCTGCCCCTGATCTGTAATCAGTGTCACCACATTTGTATCTGTTCCGAAGCCTGCACCCTCCACTTTCAGATTATTGGCAACGATCATATCAATCTTCTTCTTCCGGAGCTTTTGTCTGGAATTTTCCAGCATATTCTCTGTCTCCATAGAAAATCCGCACAGAAACTGCCCCGGCCTCCGATGTTCTCCCAGCCACGCCAGAATGTCCTGCGTCCTTCTGAGTGCAATCCCGCTGCTGCCTTCTGCCTTCTTGATTTTCTCATTTGCCACGGTCTGCGGTGTGTAATCTGCCACTGCTGCCGCCTTGATAATGATGTCCTGTTCCTGTGCCCTGGCTGCAACTGCCTCAAACATATCCTGCGCACTCTCCACCGATACAACATCCGCAAAAAGCGGCGGCGAGATCGCAACAGGCCCTGTCACCAGCGTCACCTGCGCACCACGCATTACCGCATTTTTTACGATGGCATAGCCCATCTTACCGGTAGAATGATTGGAAAGGAAACGCACCGGGTCGATCGCCTCTCTGGTAGGCCCCGCCGTCACCAGCACCTTCTTCCCCGCCAAATCCTTCTCACAGGCGGCCTCCCTCAGAATATATTGCAATAATATATCCTCGGAAGGCAGCTTGCCGGCTCCCACATCCCTGCACGCCAAAAGACCAACTTCCGGTTCTATCACCTGCATCCCAAATTGCTTCAGACGCTGCAGGTTGTCCTGTACAATCGGATTTTCATACATATTCGTATTCATTGCAGGCGAAATGATTTTCGGACAGGAACATGCCATCACCGTAGTTGTCAGCATATCATCCGCGATCCCATGTGCCAGCTTTCCAATGACATTAGCCGAAGCCGGCGCCACCAGCACAACATCTGCCCTTTTGGCCAACGCCACATGTTCCACATTATACTGGAAGTTACGGTCAAAAGTATCTATCAGGCATTTATTCTGCGTCAATGTCTCAAACGTGATGGGATGGATGAAATTCGTCGCATTCTCCGTCATAAGGACATGAATATCCGCATGCAGCTTCGAAAGCATACTCGCAAGATTCGCAATCTTATACGCGGCAATACTGCCCGTCACCGCCAGAACGACCGTTTTTCCCTGTAACATTCCTCTTCCTCACTCTCATCGAATTTATTTACGAAGCTTTACAAACACCAACACGGTGAGAAGCACCAGTACAAGTCCGCCAATCGTCAATCCAACACTGACTCCCATCGTCATCATGGAAATGCTGACCTCATAAGGAATGATCTCAAGCACCGGCTGTGATGATCCCGTCGGTGTCAGATACTCATTCAAATATTTCAGAACGTCACTGTCCATCTTTGACACAACACCCTTGAACTGTACCGGCATAACAGAAGACGTCGCCGTTGTATCTGTCCCCTCTGTTTGTTTCTCTTCAGACTTCTTATTCTTCTTGGAATTCTTTTTCGTATCCTGATCCTTCGAATCATCCGATCCACCCAGAGCCTTCTGTACATCTTCCCATGATGACAGACTCCTTGTAAACAGATTTGCCTGCGTATCGAGAATATTCTTCTTATTGTTATTGCCACAGCGCAGAGCCATAACCTTGTCTCCCACCATAATGGCATAATAATAACTGGATCCGGTTTTAACACCGTTCCTCGTATTGTATTCCTCGGCAAAGTTTCCCAGATTCATCTTGACTTCGCCGCTGATTACGGCACCCTTTTTAATCTGATCTGTTGTCAATGTTTCATACGACCGCACCGGCTGTAAGTTATCGCGAATTCCTCCAATTCCCAGGTAGAGCAACACACCGCCGACTACAACCATTGCCAAAAGTAATCTGCTTAATCTTTTCATGTTTTTCCTCCATTTCATTTCCTTTGTAGTTTTTATTTCAGTTCCCCGTGCTTCTCATAATTCGCCACACGATGAATCTGATTTTGTTCATCCACAAACACGACACAGGGCTTATGATCTTTTGCCTCTTCTGGCGTCATTTGTGCATAACACATAATAATAATATGGTCTCCCACCTGTACCTGACGGGCTGCTGCGCCATTCAGACAGATCATCCCGCTGTCCGGCTCACCCGCGATGGTATATGTCTCAAAACGGTTTCCATTCTCAATATCGACAATCTGTACCATCTCGTATTCCAGAATACCGGCCGCTTCCAGCAGCACCGGATCCACCGTAATACTTCCCACATAATTTAATTCTGCCTGACGCACTACCGCCCGGTGAATCTTTCCCTTTAACATGGTAATCTGCATATCGCGCCTCATTTCTTTATTATAAAATTATCGATCAGCCTCGTCTTGCCAATATATACCGCAATGGCCGTCAGAAGCTCTCCCTCCGTACTCTGAACCGGCTCCAACGTATTATAATCCACAATCTCCACATAGTCAATCCGGGCCAGCGGCTCCTGTTCAATCTCCTTCCGGATCGCAGCGGCCACCACCGATGCATCCTTCTCTCCCTGTTCCAGAAGCTTCTTCGCCTGCTCAAGAGAACGGGAAAGCACCAGCGCCGCCTTCCGTTCTTCCGGGCTTAGATACGTATTACGGGAGCTCTTCGCCAGTCCGTCCTCCTCGCGGACGATCGGACATCCTACAATCTCAATGCCATAGCTCAGATCTGACACCATATGACGGATCACAGCCAGCTGCTGGGCATCCTTCTGGCCAAAATAAGCCTTGTCGGGCATGACAATATTAAAAAGCTTGGCCACCACAGTACATACCCCGCGAAAATGTGTCGGCCTGCTCTTTCCACAGAGGCCGCCCGTCAAAGTATTCATATCAATATAGCTGGAAAAGTCCGGCGCATACATCTGCTCCGGCTCAGGATGGAACACAAGGCTCGCACCTGCCTTCTCACAGACGGCCGCGTCTCTGTCCAGATCCCGCGGATACGATTCCAGATCCTCCGTCGGCCCAAACTGCATAGGATTCACAAAAACGCTGACTACCACCCGGTCATTCTCTGCAACGGCACAGTCAATCAGGCTCTTGTGTCCCTCATGAAGGTATCCCATTGTCGGGACAAGGCCCACAGTCAGCCCCTGAGACCTCCACTCGCGTACCTGGCGGCGCACCGCATCAATCGTATTTACTATCTTCATAATCTCCCTCATTTCTGCTATCCAAAATTACAGACAACATAATTAAATCCTAATATAATTTCTCCAATACATCATCATCTATCTGGAAGGTATGCTCCTCTGCCGGATACACGCCCTCCTGCACCTCACGAATATATTCTGCAAAGCCCTGCTGCATCACACTTCCCGCCTCAACAAAACGCTTTACAAACTTTGGTGTAAAATCCGAAAACATTCCCAGCATATCCTGATAAACTAAAATCTGGCCGTCACAGCCTGCACCGGCTCCAATGCCAATCGTCGGAATATCAAGCTTCTTCGAAACAAGCGATGCCAGCTTTGCCGGAATGCATTCCAGCACCACAGCGAAAGCTCCTGCCTCCTGTACTGCCAGCGCGTCCTCCAGCAGCTTCTTCGCTGCCGCCTCGCTTTTACCCTGTACCTTATTGCCGCCAAAGGCATTGACCGACTGCGGTGTCAGCCCCAGATGGGCCATCACAGGGATTCCGGCATTCACGATTTCACGGATCTGCGCACAGATCTCTTTGCCCCCCTCCAGCTTCACTGCGTTAGCGCGTCCCTCCTTCATGAGACGCCCGGCATTGACCAGCGCATCATATACGGATGTCTGATACGACATAAACGGCATGTCAACCACAACCAGCGCATTCTTTGCACCGCGCGCCACAGCCGCCCCATGATGGATCATATCCTCCATTGTTACGGAAATCGTATCCTCATATCCGAGAACCACGTTTCCAAGAGAATCTCCGACCAGAATCCCATGAATTCCCGCCTCGTCCTCGAGCTTTGCCGTAGAATAATCATACGCCGTCAGCATCGTCAGCTTCTCTCCCTTTTGCTTTGCCTCCTGAAATGTCTTCACAGTATTTTTCATTTTAACCTTCTTTCCGGATATCTGCCGTCTCACATGCCATCGCCGGGAGGGCTCGGAAAATCTCTGCGCCATCCGGTCAATTTTGCAAAATACCTCGGTCAGATTCCTAATCGCAAAGGCACAACCAGCGTTTTGCCTTTGGTACCACTATGTCTCGAGCAATTCCTATTCAATGAAACTATGGTGCTGTTCTAAAGCCTGCTGCACCTTTCCATAATCTGCGCCCGGATGCTTCTCCTGTGCCAAATCCACCATCACATCAGACAGACTTCGATAAATCTGCTCTGCCTGTGTGCCTGCCAGAGCCGCCAGATGCTTCCCGACTGTCTCCGCATCCCCCCGTTCTACCGGGCCTGTCAGAGCCGCCACGCATCCTCTCTCCAGCATTGTATCCACATTGCCGCGTATAAGGGGTTCCAGCAGAGACATCGCCTCCTGCCCCTCAAAGCCGCAGCCCTCCAGAAGCGACAGACTCGTCTGGACCAGACCGAGCACCATGTTGCTTGCCATCGCTGCCGCCGCATGATAGCGGAGCTTGTCCCTGACAATGTGCTTCTGATCCGCAAAGAGTAATACCCTGTGCCCCAGGCCTTCCCAAAAGGCTTTCATAGCCTCTACGGCAGACGCATCGCCTTCCATTGTCAGACATGCTGTGTGGAAATTTCGGTAAGAAGAATATTTATCGCTGAACGCATACATCGGATGAATGGAGATGCCGAATGCTCCCGTCTTCTCCATTCCTGTAAATACACGAGATGATAATGAACCGCTGAAATGACAAACCATGCGGCCTTTCATGTCGCAGGAGGCAACCTCCTGCCATACACTCCCGATCTCTCTGTCGGGCGTGGTTATAAAAATTGTATCACTTGCCGCCGCCAGTTCAACGACAGAGCCAAAGCTTACCGTTTCCGTAAAAGTCGCCGCTTCGTCAGCGCTCTTTTTCGTACGGCTGTAAAACCCGGTCACCTCTGTCCCGGCATCGGAAAGATACTTCCCCAGCGTGACACCCACTCTGCCAGCGCCTATAATTCCAATCCGCATGCAGTCATCCTTTCTGCAAATGCAATTATCATCTGATGCAATTTCCTAATGAATACGATGCCGGGGGCACAAGGGTGCTTCGCACCAACCAAGCACAATATGTGGTGTTGCAAATTCATTTGCAAACACACATATTTGTGTCGGTTTTGCCCCAAAGGGGCTTTTGACCCCAGCATCATGAATATCGCTCAGAGACAAATATAGCATACTATCGCCATTTTTTCAACTATCTCTATAAATATATAGCCTATGCGGTCAGAATCAACACCGACCTTCCACACGCCCTGAAAAAGTATGTCCTCAAACGTTAATCAAAGTATGTTTTACATTGACTTTTTCTTTCCCGGCATGATATCATAAAGTATCATATTTGAAGTATAAGGGGGAATCTCATATGAAGAATAAAATAAGCATTTACCATCAATTGTCTCATCCCATTGTCCGGGTTTTTCTGGCATTTATGATGACGGCTTCTATCCTGTTAACACAGTTTAGTCCTGCATCCGCTGCCCCCCGGAAGGCTGCCGCCTTTCGTACAAATACAAGAGTCAGGAAGCTTCGGAAGGTAAAAGTGACCGCCCACAGCGTCCGCTTAAAATGGCGTAAAGTCAAAGGCGCTTCCGGCTATCAGATATATCGTTCCGTGTCTAAAAAAGGAACTTTTCGTAAAATTGCCACGACGCGCAAAAACCGTCTGACAAACAAGAAACTGCGCCCAAATAAAAAATATTTTTATAAGGTACGGGCATTCCGCTCTGTCAAAAACAAAAAAAGATATGGTCGATTCAGCTCTACTATAAAAGTAAAAACAAAACGCGCAGGAACAGGTTCGCCTGATACTGTCGTTCCATCTGCAGGCACGCCATCCGCTCCTGCTTCGACCACCTTACCACCCCAGGGATCATCAACGATACGGCCAACCATTTCTCCGAATGCATCGGCTACAGGTTTGCCGTCTGCTTCTCCCGATCCGTCGGCTACAACACTGTCGTCTGCTTCTCCTGATCCGTCGGCCACAGCACCGTCATCTGCTTCCCCCGATCCGTCGGCTTCCACGCAGTCGTCTGCTTCCCCCGATCCGTCGGCTTCCGCGCAGTCGTCTGCTTCCCCCGATCCATCAGCTACAGCATCGTCGTCTGCCTTACCTGACCCGTCAGCTACAGCATCGTCGTCCGCTTCTCCCGATCCGTCGGCTTCCGTACTGCCGTCCGAATCACCGGCTGTTATCACAGAAAAATATGTACAAAACCTTAACTACGAGGAAAGCACGGAAGCAATTAACAACCCGGATCAGGGATTTTATCGTCCGATTTATGTCCGCGTGAAGGAGGATGGTGTAAGCTATAATAAGAATATTGTAAACAAGAATACACAGCTCTATCATCTCCGAGTTGATATCAGCGCATTCTCTCAGGCAAATAATGAAGTAGAAGACAAGGAACTGAGCGAAGAGGCTCTGGCTGGTATCGACGAACTTTTATCATATTTGTATGAAAATAACAAGAGCGCAATTGCAAGATTCGTGTATGATCCGGGACTTAACGGTGCCAGCAATAAAGAGCCGGCCCTGCCCATGATTATACAGCACATAACACAATTGTCTGCCATCCTTGACAAATATCATGAAACGCTGACTGCCATTGAGGTAGGACTCATTGGTCCCTGGGGAGAAATGCACACCAGCACGATGGCAAATAAGGAAGTAATCAATGCCTTGATCGACGCTTACCTGGATCATACGACCGAGATTCCGATTTTAGTCAGAACTCCGAAAATGATCTATAACTACCTGGGCATCACCATAAATGATATCGACACGTATCAGATCGGAAGCACGGATAAAGCTTACCGGCTGGGGCTGTTTAATGACGGCTATCTGGGAAGCTCCAGCGATTTGGGAACTTACAGCGACCGCGAAAAGGAAGTTCCCTGGCTCGCCAGCCAGACCGATCATCTTCCCTATGGCGGCGAGGTCGTTATACCCGACAGCACATTGCATGAGATTGAAAATTGTCTGGACGAAATGTACCTGATCAATCTATCCTACCTGAATATCGAATGGAATAATAATGTCATTGACAAATGGAAAAATACCTATTACACAGATGCCGCCGGCAATGATTCCCTGTATTACGGAACAACTGCATTCCAATACATCGAAAACCATATGGGTTATCGATTCGTGCTGGAAAATTCTGTTCTGGAATATGACAAGGATCTCTCTCAGTTTGGCATAGAATTATCGCTGAAAAATGTGGGATTTGGTAATCTGAACAGATCGTTCTATATGACATTGTTAATTCAGTCAGAATCAGGAGAAGTGTACTCCATAGATGCCGGGCAGCTGAAAGACCCGGACAAAATAACATTCCAGACAGATCTGGATCTTCCGGCAGGAAACTATCAGGTATATCTGAAATTAGATAAAGGAAACGATAAATATGCCCTGCAATTTGCAAACGATTTATGGAATGCGGAATTACAGGCAAACCTGATTGGCAGTTTTCAAAAGACCGATTCCTAAAGTGGTATTTATGATGTTGGAATATTTTTTCTAATTAGATGGAAATAAGAGGGAGCTCTATGAGTATCCCTCTTTATTCATGATCCGGCATCAAATAATTCCACATACACTGGCACAGTTCCGCAAAAATTTTTCTCGTCTCCGGATTGTCTGACGAAAATGCCAGAATCTTTTTTAAATATCCCTGCTCAATGGCAAGGCGGCGGCTAATCGGAAAAACCAGTTCAAACGCCAGCGCTGCATTGCCGACCACATAATCTGCCGGCTTCTTTTTCAGGCTGCGGAGCACTGCATGATGCTCCCGGAATGCCTGTGCCACCTCCTCTGTCACCCCTGACTGCGCAAGCTGCCCAGGTGAAAAATGATAAATTTCGTCCATATCCTTTTCCACAATGACCCGAAAAATATCCAGCTTGTCCGCATCACGCAAAATATGGCAGAATTGTTCCTCTCTCCGACTCAATCCCTGCTCCAGCCGATATGCGCTATGATTGGCAATCGCAGTCCGCAGAAGAGAGTGTGCATCACCATTTTCATACAACATGGAGGCAGGAAGATATTCTTCGATAAGTCCCTCTTCAAATAAAAGCTTTACAGCCAGCGCTGCATGGTCAACCGAATCCGCATCCGAAAAAGTTCCATACTGCCGCAGCTGTTCAAACCGCCCCAAATCATGCAGCATTCCCATCAGCCATGCCAGATCTACATCCTCCTCTGAAAGAGCCAGAGATCGAGCAATCTGATCACAAAGCTCTGCTACATGAAAGGTATGCTCTGCCTTTAACTGGATTTTCAAATCCTGCAAATCATACTTCTCCGTATATCTTTTAAAATTATTTTCTACTTTTTTCCGATCAATTCTCATCATAAGCCTCACCTTCTGCTTCCTCTGGTACATCGTAAACACCAAAAATTATAATACAATCACTTCGTTTTAGCCATCGCGGTGATATATAGCGGTTTCCTATTATACAATATATATCATTATACATGGTTCTGACAATCCAAGAAT
This sequence comes from uncultured Jutongia sp., assembly GCA_964471335.1. GTDB lineage: Bacteria > Bacillota > Clostridia > Lachnospirales > Lachnospiraceae > Jutongia. The sequence goes on along the minus strand of CAYYGS010000063.1, from coordinate 475 downwards.
GTTCTAATGCTTGAAATTATTCTCTGGTTGTGATATATCGAACATAAAGAAGGACACCTGCTGGTAACAGATGTCCCACAGGAGCTACCGATAAACGGTCAGCCCAACTTATCAGTTGCTGAAACAGCCGCTCAATTCGTCAGACCGGGGCGGCTATTTCTGTGTCTTATTACTATCTTTACCGATAGAGTATCCTATTCCAAAGCAGGTCAAGCCAAAGCTTAACACTGCCATAAGTCCTAAAATATCCATTGGCTCAGCCCTCCTTTCAAGAAATCAAAGAGTTCTTTAGATTCCCTTTCGCAAGCATCCGTTTGCTAAAGGAATCCTCCCAAGCAGACGATATAACAGTTAAGGATAGCAGCAAATTTCCATGGATGGATACCTTCTGGATTTTGCTTTTTTTCTTTTCTCGTTAATTTATTACTAAGGCTACTAAATGTCGATGGATTTTACGCAGAATAAATTTTCATTC
>CAYYGS010000062.1:0-11018 GCA_964471335.1 uncultured Jutongia sp. | reverse complement strand
AGATAGACTCAAAAGCAGTCTCCCCCATAGGGAAAAATTCCACTTCATTCTGTCCCGTAAGGATAAAGCCCTCCGATGACATGTATTTCACCATGCGTCCGGAAACAGGATTCTGCTCCACATATTCCTCCCATTCCTCCTTATCCTGAATCAGGAACTTCTCGCCGTAGCTGATCTGGCGCATGATATGTGTATCCAGCTGCTTACGTCTGCCGCGGGAATTGCCCCACAGATAATACATAAAGAATCCAGAAATCGGCAGCAGCATTACAATAGAAATCCATGCCATCCGATACGAGGGACTCTGGTTTCGGTTGATCAATGTCACAATACCAATTACGGAGCAAATCTCCAAAACAAAATACCATATTACCGTCCCCGTTCGCAGCCAAAACGGAATAAATAAAATAATCAGCGTCTGGGCCAGCACCATCAGTGCTGTCACCAGCACACGCAAAAATCCACTGAAATTATTCTGGATTCTGCCCTGCAGCTCCTTCAGATAGCTATCGTCTCTCTCATCCTCACGAAAATAGTTGTCATTCCCCTTTTTCTGATTTCTTTGGTCCCACTTCTTATACGCAGTATCCCGATCAAAAATCTTATTATCCATGGTAACCGCTTCCTTCTATAAAAAACTTTTTGACATTTCACACATTATATGCCATTCTAATGAAAAATACAAACCCCAAATGGAGTGATCCGATGAAAAAAATAATAAGCAAAGTACCCAGCTCTGTATTTTCTTTCCCCATTCGTGGTCCACTGGAGAAAATCCTCTTCTTTGATATTGAAACGACCGGCCTGTCTCCCAAGGCGTCCTCGATATATCTGATTGGCGCCATGCATTATGCCGGTTCGGAAAACAGCTCACCTCAACAGCCCTGGGAGATCATCCAGTGGTTTGCCGACGATTACCGAAGCGAAGAAAAACTTCTCCGCTCTTTTTTAGAATATCTGGAAAATTATGATTCCCTCTGGCATTTTAACGGCAGCACCTTTGACATTCCTTATGTGCTGGCCCGCTGCGAAAAATACAAGATTACTCCTTCGAGCCATTGCTTGTCTCTTTTTCAGGACAACTCCACTGATCTGCTCCGCAGGATCCGTCCTATGAAAAAGACGCTGCAATTGGAAAAGGCAAACCAAACGGCACTGGAAAAATGGCTTGGCATCAAACGGCAGGATACCTTCAACGGCGGCCAGCTGATCTCAGTCTATTCTGAGTATATGCAGAACAAATTCCTGCATCCGGAGAAGGCCTCCTCCCAGGAGGATACCCTGCTTCTTCACAACCATGATGACATCGCCTGCATGTTGGACATCTCCAGCATACTCTCTTATGAAGAAGCCCTCTCCCCGTGCTCTGCGCCTGCTGTGACCTCCTGCGATGTGTCACAGGAGTGTCTCACCATCACCTTCTCACTTCCTTACCCTGTTCCCAGACCAATGGATCTGTCCCATTCCCTGGACGGACTCTTTGCGGGAACGGCCGCAGACATGCATCTGGAAGAGAAAACGGCCGCCCTGACACTTCCTCTGTTCCGCGGGACATTAAAACTCTTTTTTGAACCGGTGCGTGATTATTTCTATCTTCCAGCCGAAGATACTGCTATCCATAAAAGCGTCGCCGCATTCGTAGAGCCTGAGTTTCGCGAAAAGGCAAAGGCGTCCAATTGCTATACGAAAAAAGAAGGGGCTTATTTCCCCTCCCTGGCATCCAAAAAGCCCGCCGGCGCTCCTCCCGTTTTCTACACTGCCTACCGCGAAAAACCAGCCTGCTATCTGCTGGAAGAAAATGCCCCGGACAAACAAAAAGAAGAGCTCGCACAATATCTGCTTCGCGAACTCCCCTTCTTTTAATCTAAAAGGAAATTTATTTGCTTCCATCTTCTCTGATTTTACCACAGAGAGCGACACCAGCCAGCAACAGCACAGGAAATACAATTCCTGCCAGAATACCTGTTTTCAGATTATCTCCCAACAGGCCGGATACCACGCCAACCACGGTCGGCCCTCCGGAGCATCCCACATCTCCCCCTAATGCCAGCAGGGCAAACATTGCTGTCCCGCCCCGCGGCAGCGCCGCCGATGCCTTACTGAATGTCCCCGGCCACATGATCCCGACCGAAAGGCCACAGAACGCACAGGCGACAAGACATAACTGCGGAATCGGCAGTAATGATATTCCCAAATATGATAAAATGCAAAGCAGGCTGCTGTAAATCATAAAACGGTCCATCGGAATACGGTCTCCGTATTTTCCATAAAATGCCCTGGAGGTACCCATCAGAATGGCAAATGCCATCGGCCCCGCCAGATCTCCGGCCGTCTTGGAGATTCCCAGCCCCTTCTCAGCCAGAGCAGACGCCCACTGGCTCACCGCCTGCTCACTTGCGCCCGCACAAATCATCATAATCAGCAGCACCCAAAAGATTTTTATCCCAAATAAATCTCTCAGCCGCAGCCCGGTCTCCCCTTCTTCTATCAGATTCGCAATCGGCACTTTTGTAAATGCCAGCGCATTACCGATCGGAACAAGCGCCCACAGGACAGCCAGCATTTTCCAGTTTTCGATGCCGACAATCCGAAAAAACAAAGTCGAACACAAAACAACTCCGACATGTCCCCAACAATAAAAGGAATGCAGCATACTCATCGCCTGTTCCTTATGATCCGTGGGACAAGCCTCCACGATCGGACTCACAAGAACCTCCAAAAGGCCTCCTCCGACGGCATATACCATCACCGCAATCAGAATCCCCACAAATGGAGAGGGCAGAACCTCCGGCAAAACTGTCAGAAGAATCAGCCCCACTGCTGACGATACATGGGCAATAATCATAGAAATACGATAGCCGATCTTATCCACAAACCCAACAGACAAAAGATCTACCAGAAGCTGTATCCCAAAATTAAGCGTAACAAGCAGGGTAATCTGCGAAAGAGGAATCCCATAGCTCCTCTGAAAAGTCAAAAATAATAATGGCACAAAGTTATTTACAATTGCCTGCACGATATATCCTACAAAGCAGGCAATAAGTGTCTTACGATACTGGTTTTCCATACTAATCTCCCATGCGCCTTTGGCGGCTTAAGCACGTATTTTGCACAAGCGAATTTACATAATTCGCTTTGAATTCTTATCAAACCACGAGCGTCACGCTTCGCGTAAACAAAAAAGCCAATACACCTATTAACTATAGATATATTGACCTTCTGCCATCCTTGCATCCTATGCCTCTACATAAGTCCAACGCTTACTCAGCACTAACAAGAATCTCTTTTTTATTGTATTTTCCACATGCCTTGCACACTCTGTGCGGCATCATAAGCGCATCACAATTGCTGCATCTTACTAAATTCGGAGCAGACATCTTCCAGTTTGCTCTTCTCTTATCTCTTCTCGCCTTTGACGATTTATTCTTCGGACAGATAGACATTTTCCGTACACCTCCTATTCCCTTTGCCTTTTGGTTTTTTCACAACACTTTTCCGATTATATCAAGTATGCCATCTTTTGTCAACTAAATATTTTCAATTCGCCGGAATAAATATATTTATTTTTCGATGACTTCCTTCGTCTCTCTGGCTATTTTCAGCTCCTCATTTGTCGGAACAACCCACACCGGCACCTTACTGTCCGGCGTAGAAAGCAGAAGCTCCTCGCCTCTGACCGTATTGACGGCCTCGTTCAGCCGGATTCCCAGAGCAGACAATGCATTTACGATGCGTCCCCGCACCTCCAGATTATTCTCACCGGCACCGGCTGTAAGCGCGATGGCATCTACACCGCCCATCGCCACAAAATAGGAACCGATATACTTTGCAATGCGGTAAATCATTGCCTCCAGCGCATTGTGTGCCATCTCATTGCCGTCTGCCTCTGCCGCTATCAGATCACGGTAATCGTTGGATACACCCGAGATTCCCAGCACACCAGACTGCTTATTGAGAATCTGAAGCACTTCTCCGACATCTTTTCCCTCCTTATTACAGAGGAATTCAACGATAGCCGGATCCAGATCACCGGAACGCGTCCCCATGATCAGTCCCTCCAGAGGAGTCATACCCATACTGGTATCAACAGACTTGCCATCTACCACAGCCGAAATGCTTGCACCGCTTCCAATATGGCAGACGATCAGGCGGGAATGATTGATATCCAGCCCTGCCAGTTCTGCCAGGCGCTTAGATACAAAACTGTGGCTTGTCCCATGGAAGCCATAACGGCGCACACCATATTTTTCATAATAATCCTTTGAAATCCCATACAGATATGCCTTCGGCGGCATTGTCTGATGGAAGGCCGTATCAAATACAGCTACGTTCGGCACACCAGGCATAATCTGCTGACACGCCCGGATTCCTAATATATTCGCCGGATTATGCAGCGGAGCCAGATCACTGCACTCCTCTATTTCACGAATCACTTCTTCATTAATCAACACGGACTGAGAAAATTTCTCCCCGCCATGTACCACTCTATGTCCAATTGCCTGAATCTCATCCAACGAATGGATCACGCCATATGCCGGATCTACCAGCGCATCCAGAACTGTTTTGATCGCTACTGCATGATCAGGAATCTCCGTCTCCTTCTCTGTCTTCTCCCCGCCTGTCTTGATCGAAAAGATCCCGTCCAGACCAATCCTCTCACATTGACCGGAAGCGCTTACTTCCTCAGTCTCCGAATCAATCAGCTGATATTTCAGCGACGAACTGCCGCAGTTTACCACTAAAATCTTCATTTCTATATTCATTCCTTTCCTCTGTGATCGCAGCCGTAATTATTGCAGCTGTGCCTGTACTGCTGTCAACGCAATAACACCTACAATATCCTCTGCAGAACAACCACGGGACAGATCATTGACAGGGCTGGAAAGTCCCTGAAGCATCGGTCCGTATGCCTCTGCCTTTGCCAGTCTCTGTACCAGCTTATAGGAAATATTGCCGCAGTCCAGATTCGGGAATACAAGCACATTCGCCCTACCCTCTACCTCACTGCCCGGAGCCTTTAACTTTGCCACCTTCGGCACGATTGCCGCATCTGTCTGCAGCTCTCCGTCAATCACAAGCTGTGGATATTTCTCCTTCGCAATACGGGTAGCCTCTACCACCTTGTCCACCAGCGGATGCTTCGCACTTCCCTTCGTAGAATGGGACAGCATTGCAATGATCGGCTTGCCTCCCACCAGATTACGAAAGCTTTTGGAACTGCTGTGGGCGATCGCTGCCAGTTCCTGCGCATTCGGATCCTGATTCAGTCCGCAATCGGAGAAAAGAAAAGTACCATTTTCTCCGAATTCGCAATCCGGAACATCCAGAATAAAGAAGCCTGACACCATATCCGTACCGGGAGCCGTCTTCAAAATCTGCAAAGACGGACGAAGCACATCTGCCGTAGCATGACAGCATCCGGCCACCATTCCGTCAGCATCCTTTGCCTTCACCATCATCACGCCAAACATAATAAAATTATCGGTCAACTGCTCCCTGGCAGCCTCTAATGTCATCCCCTTCTCTTTACGGATCTCATATAATAATTGTGCATACTCCTCCAGCTTCGGGGAGTCCTTTGGGTTAACCACATTAATTCCGTCAAGCTCCAGATCCAGCCAGTGGGCACCATCCATGATCTTCTCCTCGTCGCCCACCATGACGATCTCCGCCGTTCCTTCTTTCAACACCTGCGCTGCTGCAATCAGCGTCCTTTTATCCTTTGTCTCCGGCAAAACGATTGTCTTGACATCCTGCTTTGCCCTTGCCTTAATTTCCTCAATAAACTTCATATAGCCTTTTCTCCTTCCATTTTATCTGCACTGCGGCTCCTAAGCCACGATACCCCATCGTTTCAAGTATACTTGATTCCCTTTTTTTTGTCTAGTATATTTCCCATAATCTGAATTAATTTCGCTGTACCCTTTTTGACGCAGGAATTGGCATATCTGACCGATACACCCCATAACTTTTTCTTCCCGCGAGTCATTATAAATCCTCTTTCGCTGCATATATCATTCCATTAAATACTCGTCCCAGATCCATCGCAATGACTTCTTCATCATATTCGAGTGAATTATTTGCAAACATGCTTGCATATCCATGAACAAAAAGAAACAATGACTTAAAAATAATTTTTGCCTGTACAATACTGACCCTTGCCGCTTCGCTGAGCGCACTTACAACAAAGGCAATTTCTTCTGCATCAGTTAATTCGGAAATACTTTTTCCTGCAAATTCATTAGATTGGAATAACAGCCGGAAAAGATTTTTTTCCGTTTGAGCAAACCGGATATAGGCAAGTCCGATTGAGAGCATTGGATTATCGCCCTGAATATCCTGGATAAATTCTGTATGATATCTGTCTGCTTTCTGATAAACAGCTGCCTTAACATCTTCCATGCTTTTGAAGTAGTACATGACAGGCTGTGTCGAACAGCCAAGCTTTTCAGAGACCGTACGGGCATTGACATGTTCTATCCCGCATTCTCTCACAACCTCGAACCCTGCATCTACGATCATTTCTTTTGTAATTTTAGCTTTCGGCGGCACAACAATTCTCCTTTCTGCCAAAGATATTACCATTGTTATATAACAACAATCATACAATGATGATACGATTTGTCAAGTGTTTGCCCCGAAGGGGCTTTTGAACCCGGCATCATAATCATAGATATTTTCAATAAAATGTGGTATGGTTTGAGTATCCTGAAGATTGTGAGGTTCATTATGACAACAAATATAAATGCAGCAGGAATTATTGCAGAATATAACCCGTTTCACAGCGGTCATAAATATCAAATCGACATGCTTCGAAAGCAGGGGACGCAGACGGTTGCCGTCGCTCTCAGCGGCAATTTCGTCCAGCGCGGCGCGCCCGCATGGTGTGATAAATATCTTCGTGCCCGCATGGCATTGTCACAAGGGGTAGATCTCGTCTTTGAGCTCCCGGTCATCTATGCGCTTTCCAGCGCAGAGGGCTTTGCACGGGGCGGCGTATCACTGCTGAGCGCCCTGCCGTTAGATACTCTGTGCTTTGGCATGGAAACGGAGAACCCGGCTCCTCTTCAACGTATTGCCGATTTTCTCTTTACGGAAGATATTCCATCTCCCTCTCCCTGCGCGGAATCACCCGAAAGCCCCTATCAGAAAAAACTGCGGGAACTGTGCGGCCGGGGCCTCTCCTATCCTGCCGCCAGACAGGAGGCTCTGGCCTGCTTTCTGCCGGAGGTCTTCGACAGCCAGCCGGACATCCTCTCACATCCTAATCAGATCCTCGCCCTGGAATACCTGAAGGCGATCCGTTCTTTTGGCAGTCCACTCCGTCCCCTTGCCATCAGGCGGATCGGACAGGACTATCATGACACATCATTCCCCGCAGAAGCACCTTCCTCCGCACAACACTTCCCTTCCCCCACAGATACATCTCCTTCCCCACGACACAACTCTGCCTCCACAGATGCATCTCCTTCCCCACAGCACAGTCCTGTCTCTGCCGCAGCTATCCGTCAGTATTACAGACAGCACGGCACACTGCCGCAGGAACGCGGGATCTTACCGGACTCCGTACTCTCTCTGCTTGATCATGCTCCTGGCCTGTATGGCTGTCAGGAGGACGATTTCTCGCTCCTCCTTTACCATACCCTGCGCCGGAATCCCTCCCAGACACAGTTTGAACAGTACGGAAGGATCTCGCCGGAGCTGGCGGCGCGCATGGAACGCCTGCTTCCGCAGTACCGTGACATTTCCTCTTTTGTGGCACTGTTAAAAACAAAAAATGTCACCTATTCCAGCCTATCCCGAAGCCTGATGCACCTCCTTCTCGGCATCACAACCGAAGAGCTTGCACAGACGGCACAACCTGTCCCCTATCTGCGTCTGTTGGGCATGCGGCGTGAAAAGAGCCATCTCCTCCGGAACGTCACATCATTGCCTGTCATCACAAAGACTGCCGATTACCAACAGATCCTCCAATCCTTTTATGGAGAAGATGCACGCCGAGAATGGGCCCTCCAGTGTTTCGAAAAGGATCTTTTTGCCGCCGATGTGTACCGCCAGACCTGCTTCCAAAAGACCGGAAACATGACGACAGATGAATTCCGACAGGGTGTGATCCTGGCCGGATAAGTTTCCGGCCCCCGCCGCCTGAGCCATCCAGGATTTCCTTTTAGGAACCGTTCCTTTAATATAACGTAATTTGTTTTTCCCTGCACTTGACGGATACTCCCAAATTGATTAGAATAATAGCTTAGGTTTAATATATCTTTTTACAGAAAGGAAGAATATCATGGGCGTTACCTACGTAAAAGAAGTCATGTCACCGGAGGAACTTTTAGAATGCTATCCTCTTCCGGAGAAACATAAAGAATTAAAGCAAAAAAGAGATCAGGAAATCAAGAAGGTCTTCACTGGGGAATCCGATAAATTCCTGGTCATCATCGGTCCCTGCTCCGCAGACAACGAGGATTCTGTCTGCGACTATATCAACCGTCTGGCAAAGATGCAGGACAAGGTGAAGGACAAGCTCCTGCTGATCCCCCGCATCTATACGAATAAGCCGCGGACAACCGGTCAGGGCTATAAAGGCATCGTGCACCAGCCGGATCCGGAGAAAGAACCTGACCTGCAGGAGGGTCTGATTGCAATGCGTAAGATGCATCTGCGCGCCATCTCCGAAACACATCTCTTTGCCGCGGATGAAATGCTGTATCCGGAGAACTGGCCTTATGTCGCTGATATTTTATCTTATGTTGCCATCGGCGCACGCTCCGTAGAAAATCAGCAGCACCGCCTGACGGTCAGCGGAATTGATATCCCCTGCGGCATGAAGAATCCCACCAGCGGCACCTTAAGCATCATGCTCAACTCCTGTATCGCTGCTCAGAGCAGCCATACCTTTATGTACCGTAAGTGGGAGGTCAAGACAGACGGCAATCCCCTGACACATACGATTCTCCGCGGCGCCGTCAATAAGCATGACCAGTCCCTTGCCAATTATCACTATGAGGACCTGGTACTGCTGAATGAATTATATCAGGAATCCGGCCTGCTCAACCCTGCCTGCATCGTAGATGCCAACCATGCCAATTCCAACAAATGCTACTACGAACAGCCGCGTATTGTATCGGAAGTTCTGCACAGCCGCAACGTATCGAAGGATATCCACCGTCTCGTCAAGGGCGTCATGATCGAGAGCTATATCGAACCCGGACATCAGAATGTCAGCGACCATATTTACGGTAAGTCCATCACTGACCCGTGTCTTGGCTGGGATGACACGGAACGTCTCTTGTATGATATGGCAGAGAAGTTATAAAAGGTTTGAAGTTCCACTAATGCATAAAAAAACATGCTAAGTCGAACTAAATCAAACCTGGGAAGAACGCAAAATCAGCGTTCTTTGCACAGAATAACGAGCAGGCAGGACATCTTATTTTTTGTCCTGCCTGGAATCGGAAACAGGGTAACCATTTCCCTGCACATCTGTAGTAATTTCATTAAGGTGTTCATTTTGAGTTTTATGCTCTTTTTTATAAGTGGTACTGCTTTCCCATACACCCTTCGGGGTGGTGTGAACCGGTTTATCTTTTTCTGTTGCTTTCACTGCGATTTACCTCCTGCTGATTTGCTGATTTTTATGTCAGTTATTTATTATTCGTTATACTAGTATTCTCCAAAAGAAAAATCCTATACAACGCAGCAGCTGTAAATCCTTCCAATGAACCATTAAAATTCCGTAACATCTGCTTTCCCCATAAGTCTTCCTTTAGATAGAATCAGTGGAAGTACAATAAGGATATCACATATAATAAATCCTATAAATCCAATTTGCGATGAATACAATAAATACATTCCTTTTTGTTTATATACCAATTCATTTATAAGATATGTAAACAGGAAAATAGCTGCAAAACCCATAAGACTTGCAATGAAATTCATAGACAACACTTCTGCTGCCACTTTTGCCTTCACTTCTTTTCTGCTCCTTCCAAGAGCTTTATAAATTCCAAATTCATATGTTCTTTTCAGATACTGGCCGGTAACAACAGAATTAATCGTAACCGCCAGAACGATTGCAATCAAAAAATCAATGATATAGAAAAGTACGTAAAAAACATAGAATTGTGGCAAAACAGTTTTTCTTTCAGACTCTGAAACCTGCACTTTCCTGTTTCCTGCCAGATTCTTTACATAATCATATAACTCTTTCCCTTCCATCGTCTCACTATAAATATAAATACGGCCCAGACTACTATCATCCTCATAAATATAAAACGAGCAGAAACTCCCGTCATCTATAATCGCATCTACGGTATATCCTGTGTCAAGATTTCTGTCAAAACTATGATCCACCTTATCGCCCAGTTTAAGACCCTTATTCTTTGCAAAATCCTTACTTATGATTATGCTTTTGTGTTTACACTTTGAAAAATCCCCTTCTACGCCAAGATGATCAAATACCTTTTTCATATCCTGCACAGAATTGAATACATAAGAAGTCCCGCCCATCTCAAGATTAAGCACTGTTCCATGCTGCATCCCACCAAATCCCAAGGCGGACGACATAACCATCCCAAGTTTATCATCCTCCTCAACAACTTTTGTAAAATCGGCAAAATCTTTATACTCTTCATCTGTACTCTGCAACCCTGCCACTACCAGCTTATCTGAATATTCAAATTCCTTTTCAAAGGTATATAACTCTGAGTGAATGTAATTGCCTGCAAGAAACATAAAGGTTGCCAAAAACATCATAAAAATGCAAAGTGCTGCTCTTCCTCTGTTCTCTTTCATATAATAAAGTGCCGAAAATGGCTTAATATTCTTCATCTTTCTTCCTTTCTGACAATATTACTAAGCTTTCCATCCCACATTTCTACCGTAATATCTACATCTGTAAGAATAGACCTGTCATGAGTTACTACAATAACCAACCTGTCTTCCGAATATTTTTTCAAAATCTTCATCACATTAAATGCATTTTCATGATCCAGTGATGCTGTCGGCTCATCCGCAAA
>CAYYGS010000061.1:0-11167 GCA_964471335.1 uncultured Jutongia sp. | reverse complement strand
AATGATTCACTGTGCCTTAAGAACCAACCGTTTAAATGCAAAAGGCAAAAGTGAAATTATCTATTTTAAATCATCTAAAATTTTTTGTGCTTTTTTCTTTGACAGATATTCGACCTTGGTAATTTTACTATTGCTGTTTCTTATAACCTTTAAATCCACTTTTCCTTCCTTATCATAGCTGAAATTTTCAAAGGAACGGTCTTTCCTTGTATCCATAAGGATACGAACACGCTTATTTTTATAATAATAAATACCATCTTTTATCATAATATTCCACTTGGTATATTCCTTTTCCTGCTTGTCCGTTTTAAAGCTGTTCGTATCGCCCTTCTGTACCTTACGTGCCACATCAATGATTGCATTGGCTTCTTTTTCTGTAATCCATCCTTTGTCTTGTACATGCCTGCATTCTTTTTTGATTTTACCAGTGAGTTTTTTATTGATGTAATGGCTGTGAAAATTCACAGAGGCATCCGGCCACACGGCACTAAAAGTCACTCCGTAGTCCGGTCCGATTGAGTCAGGCAGATCTTTTTTCTTCGCGTTATCAAAAAGGATAAAATACTCTCCGTTTTTATACAAAACAGAGTGTGGTGCCTGCGCAGAATGGGAAGCTGATGTTTTTGGTTTCGATGTGTCCGTTACATCAACATTCCGTTTTTTTGATGCATAGACTCCCACATAAGATGAGAAGACAAACAATGTTATTGTTAAAGAAAACATCGTTATATAAGTTGCTTTTGAAATTTTTTTATAATTCATAATTGCATCCAACCTTTCTTTTAATTTTATTTTGCTATCGCTAAATGCGATAGGGGATACCGGCAATTTGCATTTTACATTTCTTCCTGCCGCCCGCAATAAAGTATCTCCATAGGCATAACGCTCCTGTTCATCCAAGTCCCATATTACCACCTCATCACAGGAAAGCTCACAGGCCCTGTTTATGCTCCGCTCCATCATGTACAAAAGAGGATTAAACCAGTGTATGCAGACCGCAAGCTGTGTCAGCCATTTATACAGAATATCTCTCCTCTTATAATGTACCAGTTCATGTGAAATGGTATGCTGAAACTCCAAAAGCGTCATTTGGGTTGTGGAAAGGATAATACAGGGATTGAATATGCCAACCATAACAGGAGACATTATCATGCTGTTTACAGAAAGCTTCATCCTGCTCCTGACATGATTTTTCTCCATCAATTTATCAAATTCTTCCAGTAAAGCAATATCCTGTACCTCTTTACTTCCCGCACAAATATATTGTAAATTTCTTTTATATGCTATTATTTTCCTTGCAAACAGAATCATTGCAGGCAATAACCAGATCAGCCATAAATATTGCCGGATAATATCTGATAAAACATACCGTTTTTCCGTCCGTTCTTTGTTAGATATTTTATCCACCGTTTCATCTGTTATTGCATAATTAGTTTCCGATGATTGTATATTACCTTTTTCATCTTCTATATTCTCCGGCTGGCTGGCATTTATTTTGAAGTCTTCCGTTGGCGTTTGTTCATTCTGCAATCCTTCCACGGAAGAATTATCTATACCACTGATTGGCGGCTTTGCAGATTGGAACAACTCATTCATCAGATTTTGCTGTGGTGCAAAAGGAAGTAAGAGCCGGATAATGGCTATCAGCCAAATATAGTATTGCCATTGCCTGCAAAGTTTTTTTCCAAACAACATCAACACAAGATACAACATGATAATCACAATTCCACCGGACAGAGACATTGATAAAATGACTGCTAACACTTCGTTCATTTTCTACCTTTTCCCTCCTCCCAATACATTTTTAATTCTTCATATTCTTCTGGCGAAAGCAATTCTCCCTGAATCAAGGTACAAACAAGCCCTTTGGCATCTCCCTCATAAACCCTGTCAAGCAGATTCTGCGTCTGCACTTCCCTGTACTGTTCTTCTGATACGATTGCTATGTATTGGTTCCTGCGGCCAACTTTTTGCACTTTTAAAAATCCTTTATTTACCAATCTTGAGAGCAGCGTAATAATCGTATTTTTTGTCCATGACAGTCCCTTTTTTTCTAAAGCATCCACGATTTCTGCATACATCGCTTGATTGCCATTGCCTGCCCATATAATTTTTAACAGTTCTAATTCATAATCTGATACCTGTTGCAAAATATCCACCTCCCCTTTTTATGATAACATTTTGTACTCTAAGCTTAAGATAACACGTTGTACTCATAAAGTCAAGACATTATTTTTGCAGTGGAGTATTTCCTTTCCATTTCGTGTCTGGCTTTTCTGTTTTCAACTGTATCGAATAGAATTGAAAAATCATAATCTGCAGGATATAATTCTGTGGCTGCCACATGGAGTTTTACCCGCTTATGATTAATCCATATCTTCTTTCCCGGAAGCTGCACTCTTAAAACACCTTTCTCGTTGACCGGTTCACATACAATCCCTATCTTCTTATCAGGATATACCATAACACTGTCTCCCAGCTTATACTTTGTACGAAGTTCCATATTCTTTTTTGGTTTCCTGCTCTGGGAGATTTTATTTGTATTTCTCTTTTGACGTACAGTATCTTTTTTCTGAAAATGATATCTGTCCACTGCGCTTTCACCATAGGCCGCCTTTATTGCCACCCGTAACATCTCATCCGGCATCCCCATTCTGTCAGCGACATAAAAGGCACAGCTCTCCCCAGCTTCCCCGAGTACCATTTGATAAGTTGGCTTTAATGTTTCTTTATCAAAAGTCATCCTTGCATTGATGATATCCTGTGTCTTGTCCGCATACTCTTTTACTTCAGGATAATGTGTCGTGACAAGGAAAATAGCACCGCTTTTTCTGAGTTCTTCTAATACTGCAATAGCAATCCCCATACCTTCGGTCGGATCTGTTCCAGAACCAAGTTCATCCATGATAACTAAGCTGTCCCTGCTGATTTCACTTAACACTTCCAGTACATTTTTGATATGTGCTGAAAATGTAGATAAATTTTCGGAAATATTCTGTCCGTCCCCGATATCACACAGATAGGCATTATTCATACAGATATCTGCCTCCTTACAGGTGACATGCAATCCGCACTGTGCCATCATACAATTCAGCATAACTGTTTTTATCGCTACTGTTTTTCCTCCTGTATTGGGGCCTGTTATGATAATTCCACGAATCTTTTCACCTATCTCAAACTGCAGTGGAATATTGACTTTTTTATCCATCAGCGGATGCCTGGCATCTTTTAAAACGATTTTTCGTTCTGTATTGATGGATGGATCTACCGCATCCAAATCAATGCTCAATTTTCCCTTTGAAAATATGAAATCTAATTTTTCAACCGTTGTAATATTTTCATCCATCACAGCAGTTGATTCTGCAACCATTGCCGACAGCGTATACAAGATGCGCTTCACTTCATTTTCTTCATCTATTCTAAGCAGCTGCAGCTCCTCATACTGTTTTGCAACACCTGACGGTTCTATAAATAATGTATTGCCTGTAGCTGATTTATCAATTACGCTGCCTGCTATTTTCAGTTTGCATTCCTTTTTCACCGGAACACATACCCTGCCATTGCGCAGGGTACAGAAGCTGTCTGCCATACTTTCCTTATTGGCACGCATAACCCGTTCCGCCTTCTGCTTCATCTGTTCTTCGCACTTTGCAATCTGCTTCCTTATCTGGCCGAGTTCTCTGGAAGCATAATCATCCACTGCTCCTGCCCTGATCTGTCTGCTGATTTCCTCCCGCAGTTCCGGCAGTGCATTCAGATTTTCCTCATAATATGCCAATGGATTATCATACACTTTTCCCCTTTGCAGATACTCCTTCAGACGCCGGATTGCCACCAAAACAGTTTCTATGCGCTCCAGCTGATATGGCGTAAGGCAATTTCCTTTTTCTGCAATCATCATAAAGTCTTTTATTTCCGCAAGGTTCTGCAAGGGCGGACTTCCCAGTTTTTCAATTAGTTTCCTGCTGTTTGTAGTATCACTAAGTTGTTTCCTTAGTTCTCCCTCGTTCAGACAAAATGACAGACCTTTTATCTTTTCCTTTGCCCATTCTGTGACAGTCAGATTCATCCAGTTCTCTTTAATTTTATCAAATTCGATTTGTTTTTCTATATTCATTTTAAGCACTCCCTTCTTATGAACTTGCACTGTTATAATGCTTCAGTCCCTGTTTCCAAAAGACAGCAGTAAAGACAGAGAAGATTACCACAATCGCTATGCCATAAACTGCTATCCGCAGATTCATTTCACCTATCATCTGTTGTACTGGTAATGTTGCCATTATTCCATATGGCAGAATGAGATAGAAAATCACTTTATATCCCCCGTAAAATGCAATCCCCGGAAGTTTCATACACAAATCAATACAGGCGTCCTCAATCTGTTCCATATGTGCCATAGATACGATATATAATGATACAGAACGGATAATCACTTCCATCTCATAATATAATACTGTCATGATAAGCACCCAGAACACATAGCTAATGACTGCCCACAGCGTCAGCGCCATATGGAGCATCCGGATACCATAACTGATAATACAAATACTCATAATGACAAGTGAAATGGAGCCCGGACTGATGTTTTCAAAAGTCAGGCGAAATAACGGGCTTACAGGTTTTGATAAATATAAATCTAACTCGCCTGACCTGACTTTATTCGGTATGCTGTTTACACCAAAGAAATAAATTGTCATATTCAGAGCATTTAACAGAGAAAAAGTACCAATATATAAAATCATTTCACCCCTTCCCCAGCTCCCAACGGTGTCCACATGGGAGTATACTGCACCAAATGCCAGTATTTGCATGAAAAACAAACTTCCATCCACCAAAAAAGGGGCAAAAAAATCCAATCGGAACACAGTTAATCCATGAAACCTCAGATAAAATAATTCTCTGATCACACGCATATTTTTTACATATTTTTTCATATTCCCACCCCATCATACTGTCTAAGATATTTTTTCTGCACAATATAAATCACCAGCTGCATCATCAGGCACCAACATACAATAACAACGATTCCGATAATGGCTTCTCCCCTGCACATCCCGGTAAATAACATAGCCGGAAGATATATTACATAATAAAAAGGCAGTAATCTCATAATTTTTACAATCACTTCCGGAAATAATGCAAGCGGAACAATGCTTCCTGTCACCAAAGCCATAAGATTGCTTTTTATCATCAGAAATGTACTGATTCCCTGATATTTTAACGTAAGCAGCCCCAGAAAATAATTTAGCTGCACCATAAATACCATGCCAAGTATTGCCATACTCCCGGCACACAAGGCGAGCAGCACGTCTGAGGTAAACACAAAATGAATTTGGAATACAAATATCCATATCACTGCAGCAATAAAATCAAATGCAATATAAAACAATACAATACCCAGTTCCATTGCCATAAAATATTTCTGTATCCCTACCGGTATGACCATGTATTTTGAAAATGTCCCATTGCGTATCCTGTCATGAATTTCACTGCTGATCCCTTCCGACATCTCCAGCTGAGATAAAAAGGAACTGATTATATAATAGGATAGCATCGTATGAAAGCTAAACTGTCCCACCATCTCTTTGCTTTGATAGACCATCCCCCATAAAAGCCAGGCAAAAAGTATTTTTGTAATTGTGAAAATCATATTAAATATCACATCTGCCCGCCATACCAACTGCGTCTTCATATATATTTTTGTAACCTCAAGATATTTGCTCATGACACTCACTTCCTTCCTGATAAATTCGTTCTACAATTACTCCGATTTCTTCGTCCTCCACTATGATATCCTTCGGCTCATATCTCATAACTTCTGCCACCAAATCTTTGGCAGACTCCTTTGGCACTTCGTATACTTTTTTGTACAAATTATTTTCAACCACCACTGCATCTTTGGTTTTCAGTGTAATATTTGCCGCAGGCTCACGAAAAGTTATGATAATCCTTTTGTTTTTCTGGTATTTTTCAAACAGATTCTCTGTCATACCATCATAAATTTTACTGCCATGATTAATAACAACAGTCCTCTTACACAGTGCCTTAATATCCTCCATGTAATGAGAGGTCAGAATAATTGTTGTCCCATTTTTTTCATTGAGTTCTTTCAAAAATCTGCGTATCTGTCTGGATGTCACAGCATCTAATCCTATGGTTGGCTCATCCAGAAACAATACCTTAGGATTATGGATCAGCGAAACGATAAGTTCCATTTTCATTCGTTCGCCCAGTGATAATGTTCTTACTTGAACATCCATCAATTCCCCGACACCAAAAAGATCCACAAAAAACTTTTTATTCTTCTGAAAATCCTCTTCCGGGATATCATATATTTCTTTAAATAAACGCAATGTGTCATTGACTGTCAGTTCAAAAAACAGCTGGCTCTTTTGGCCCATCACGACAGCATACTGCTTCTTAAACTCATTTTTTAAATCATTCGGATAGTATCCCATGACATCAATGCTTCCTTCTGTAGGTGCAATAATGCCTGTCAACATCTTAATCAGTGTCGTTTTCCCGGCACCATTTGGTCCTATCAGTCCGATAAATTCGCCACAATCTATGGATAAATCTATCTGGTCTATCGCGGTTTTATTCTCGTAATCACGTTTCCACAAGCTGACGATGCTTCCACAGATGCCTTCCCTTTTTTTATATCTTCGATATTGTTTTACTAAATTTCTTGTGTTAATAATCGTACTATTCATTTTTCGCTTTACTCCTTTTCCATTCATTTAAATTTTCTGTGCAATCGCTTTACATCAAAAAATCTGTGCCTTACAATCAAATGCCATCACACCCGGCAAACTATATTATAGAAACAAAAAAACCATAGCAGCCCTATAAGCATAAGATACCATGGTCTTTCAAAATATGATTCATTAATATATCTTCAAAAAAGCCAAAAGAATAGCATGACCATACAGCCATGCTTAAATAACTTTTTGAAAATATATACCATAATATTAAGCAATTGTAAGGCGAAAATGTTGACAGTACAAACGGTCAACAAACGGGCAGACTTCAAGCGTAAAGCTCAAAATCACCCTTGCAATATTTACTTTGCAATTTTCTCCATTACAATTAATCTTAACATGCAAAATCCTCCTAAAATTTTTGTTTTCCTATTTTAGCATATCTATTCTTCCCTGTCAAGTATGGCTGTTCTCTATCTGAATAGCGCGAACAGCTTGACTGATAACGAGTAACTGTTATAATTTATTCTGCTCCTTCTGCTGCCATTCTACCCCAGGATTTCCGCATTATCCCTATAATACCTTGCCTGACACTGAAACATTTCCGCATACTGCCCGCCCAGTTCCATTAATTCCTGATGTGTCCCCTGTTCAATTATTTCCCCATTTTCAAACATATAAATGCAATCAGCATCCCTGGTTGTAGAAAGACGATGGGAGATAAAAATGACCGTCGCATCCCCTACCTGATTCATAATATTTTTGTTCAGCTCATATTCTGCCCGTGCATCCAAAGCGCTTGACGGCTCATCCAAAATTGCTATCTGCATCCGCTTCTTTTTTGCAAACAGCCTCGCAATAGCAACCTTCTGCGCCTCACCGCCAGACAATTGTATGCCTTTTTCATCAAACTCCCGCGTGAGAGAGGTCATTAGTCCATCCGGCAGCGTTTCCAATCTGTCCGAAAAACCGGACTGCTCCAGAGCGGCTAATGTCTGATCTTCTTCCCCTTCCCTCCAGCCATGCATCATAACATTTTCCTGCACTGAGGACGCATAAATCTGATAATCCTGAAAAACAGAGCCAAAAATATCCCGATACGCATCGGTTGTATACTGTCTGATATCCTCACCGCCGTAACAGATCTTTCCCTCCGTCACATCATACAGGCGCATCAGCAGCTTTGTAAATGTTGATTTGCCCGCACCATTTTCCCCGACAAATGCTACCTTTTGCCCTGCCTCAATTCGCATGTTAATATTTTTCAGTGTATCCTTCTCCGCGCCGTCATAACGGAATGACATATTTCTTATTTCCAAAGTTCCACCACTCTGCGGCACATCCACCGTACCGGTTTTCCCTTCAATCTTACTTTCATAATTCATAAACCGTCGAAAACGCTCACAAAACAGTCCGGCACGCTGAATCCGGCCAATGCAATAATTGATGGCATCCAACTGATCTCGAACCGTGCTCTGTGCATTATTCAGCGCCGCCACATCACCCAGTGTCACCTTGCAGACAACTAACGCCATATATCCCAAATAGAGCGGGACACAGAATGTCGAGATCAACGTAAACACGGTAATCCAGTTAATGAGAGACCAAAGCGCAATTTTTACACCATAGCTCTTCGCGATATTAATGGTTTCATCGACAGCCTCCAGAAACTGCTTCTCCAGCGGCACCTCAATATGGGAAAGCTTAATTTCCTTAGCATATTCCGGCTGGTAAAATACCCGTTTAGAATAATTAGAACGCCGCATAATAGTCTTTTTTTCCACATCAAGATCGTATTCCAGCTTCATAATACGGAAACATGAAATGATGTTGACAATAAATCCGACTACCGGAAACACTGCGATAACAGGATCAATCGCCGTAATAACTCCCGATAAAACTAAAATTGCCACCACGTTGCGCCCCATCTGTGCCAGATCTATAATAGCCGCATTGACGATTTCCTCTAATTGTGCAGCCGCCACCACAAAATCATCATAATAGGTATCGCAGTCATAACACATCAAATCCATCTTTACGACCTTCCGAATCATTTCCTCCTGCATCATGCCGCTCATGCGGATTAAACGCGGCGCAGCTAGGCTCTGCGTACACCGTTCACACGCCATGAGAACAGCCATCCCCACCGTTGCACCGGCAACCAGCAAAGCGGTGTCGTAAAAGCTGTACTGTGGATCGGACAGATAGTTTATAAAAGCACGGATAAATATTGTATTCATACAGGCGTAGCCTACTCCTGCCAGTGTAAAAGACATAAAGATAAAAACGATTAAAGGTGCATCCTTCCGGAAAGCGTAACGCAGTAAATACATATAGTTGCTGAGGATTCGCCGGATTGGCAGTTTTTCCGACTTTTTCTCCTTATCCTGCATACAAAACACCTCCATTCGATTCCTGATAATTTTTCGCCTGCAAACGAAACATCTCCGCATAGCGTCCATTCCGTTTCATCAGTTCTGCATGCGTGCCCTGTTCTACAATATGTCCATGCTCCAAAAAAAGAATCCTGTCTGCCATGCGTGCGGAAGACATACGGTGCGAAATAAAAAACACGGTTTTTCCTTTCGCTGCCTCCATCATATTACAATACATATTGTATTCCGCAATGGGATCTAACGCACTGGACGGCTCATCCAAAATGACTACCTGCGGATTTTTGGCAAACACTCTCGCAATCGCAATTTTCTGCGCCTGTCCGCCGGAGCAGACAAACCCCTTTTCATCAAATTCCTTTGTCAGAAAAGTGTCAATTCCCTGTGGCATTTTTTTAAGAACCTCACCAAACTGTGCCTTCTCCAATGCATCCACTACATTCTGGCGCTCCTCCTCTGTCTCAGGAGATTTCATCAGCACATTTTCACAGAGGGGAAGGGAAAAAATCTGAAAGTCCTGAAATACCGTTCCAAAAAGATCCCGGTAGGCCTCAGGCTCATATCTGTTAATATTTTGTCCTCCCACGAAAATATTTCCTTCCGAAACGGGATAGAGCCCCATGAGAAGCTTCATTAAAGTTGTCTTCCCCGCACCATTTTCGCCAACCAGCGCGATGTGCTCCCCCTTCCGCACGTTTAAATTTAAGTTCTGAATAATCATTTGCTCACTGCCGGCATAATGATACGAAACATGATCGAACGAGATTTCGCCCATATCATTCCCCGGTAAAATGGCATTTTCTACAGCCTCCTCGACCGGACATTCCATAAAATCCTGTATACTTTTCATATACATACAAAGCTTTCCCGCCTGTGAAAAGTGTCCCAGCGCATCACTGATACAATTTACAATATATCCTACGGCCGATACCATTGCCACATAAGCGGCAACAGAAGTCCTTCCTCCGATCTTAAGCCGGTACGTTATATATAAATAGGTTCCAAATGTGAGAATTCCGGCAAACAAAAGTGTCTCAATCGCGCGGTAAACAGCAATTCTTCTCTGATGAACCTGATTCTTTTCATATCGCTCTAAGTACCCCTCCCTGTGCAAATCAAATAACACTTTCGCAATGGAATATAAACGTAATTCACTGGCATATTTCTTCTCGTAAAATACCCGCTTTGCATATTCCATCTTTCGTTTTCCGACAGTTTCCTCCCGGCGGGCAGCAAATTCTTCTCCACTCTCCTTCAGCCCAAAATACAGGCTGCCGATCAGCGGAGGTATAACAAATAACAGCAGCATGATATCCACGGACATCAATACGCCCATAGCTACCATTGCCCTTACAATACATCCCATGCCCCATGCCGTAAGAAAGAGGCCGCCCATCCCCTGCTCCAAAGCCTCATCCAAAGCCCTGGAAAAATTATCATAAAATTTTGGATTTTCATACTGGCAGATTTCAATTTTTTTCGCCCTGTGAATAATTCCCTGAAAAATATATCGATATATTTCCATGGTAGCAATTTTTTCCAGATAGTTATGGTAAGCGGAAATAAAATGAACCACGATATGAAATATACAAACCATGCTTACCATAATAAATAATTTATGAAAATCCACTGACTTTTCAATGCACTCATAAATAAATTTAATAAAATACACAGCACAAACGCCATCAAACACAGCCTCCAATATATTTTTACCAAAGGTAAACCAGACAATAGGCGGATTGCCCTGATACATTTGACGCAGCGCCTGAATGATGTAAGATAAGATATGTTCTTTCTCTTTTTTATTCATATCCCAGCACCCCTTCACTTAAATTTCGTCTGCCATTTTATGATCTGAGGTTTTCCACCCTTTCCACTATACTTTTCTCAAACGCTTCTTCCGACAATTGCGGATCTTTGACGTCCCGCCAGATCGCGCAGGGAACCTCTCCACACTGACCGCAGTCCCGCAGCTTCTTTTTGCCTACACAACAGGCATAAATCGGGCAGGCCTTTCCCTCCGGGGCATGGAATACCTTCCCCTGGCATTCGTTACATCCCTTACAGATGTTT
>CAYYGS010000060.1:0-11220 GCA_964471335.1 uncultured Jutongia sp. | reverse complement strand
TCAAAAATCCCACACCAAACAAGCTGCTGTCCACGGCACTGTCTGATAAATCCCGCAAGGGCGTATCATAATCCGGCGAAGTGCCGATACCACATACCCGAAAAGAATGATCACTGACCAATATTTCATCACCAACGGAAATCCCATGTTCCTCACAATATCTTTTTTCCAGCAAAATTTCACCCGATTCCTGCGGCAGTCTCCCAAAATCTGCCTGTGGCAAATCAATTTCCTTTCTCTGTGAAAACACACGCAGAACGGAATCATCCTCCAGGGAGTAATCCAGATAAAAATGAGACTCCAGTGTGATTCCATCCTCCTCCAATGCAGATTTTTCCTCCTTCGTCAATGGAGCAAACAGGCTGAATTGTCCATCCTCCATCCTGTTTTCCCTGGCCGCATCTGCCGTCCCTGTTATGATCGTTTCCGCTGCTCCCACCATACTGATAACTACATACATTCCCAGGATAATCAAAAATCCCAGTGCCAGATAGCGGAACACATTTTCCCGCAAATCCCGGAGGATCCGTTTTCTCAGTATTTTCTGCATTATAAATCCTCCAATTCTGCCGCAGGCACTTTGCTCTCATTCCGGTAATCTTTCTTAATCTGTCCGTCTTTCAGGACAATGACCTGATCCACCATATTTTTAATGGAATTATTGTGAGTGACAATCAGCATCGTTGTGCCATATTTTGCATTCACTTGCTCAAGCAAAACCAAAATATCCCTTGATGTTCTGGAATCCAGCGCCCCTGTAGGCTCATCACAAAGCAGCAGCTTCGGATTTTTAATCAATGCCCTGGCAATGGCGCAGCGCTGCTGCTGTCCACCGGAAAGCTGCGACGGAAATTTATTCTGATGTTCCGAAAGTCCCAAGGTATCAAGCAGTTCCTCCAGATCCAACGGGCTATCTGTCAGGTATTCGCACACCTGAATATTTTCCCTGACGGTAAGATTCGGCACGAGATTATAAAACTGAAAAATAAACCCTAGGTTCTCCCTCCTGTAATCCGATAATTTATCTTGTGGCAGACCAAATATTTCTTTCCCATCCACCTGAATCGAACCGGAATCCATCAAGTCCAGACCCCCGATACAATTGAGCAGCGTAGACTTCCCAGAGCCACTGGTGCCCTGAATCACACACATATCCCCCTGACTGACAGAAACAGAAATCCCTTTTAATACCTGGGCAAAACTCCCACCCTCACCATAACTCTTTTTTAAATTCCTTACTTCGAGATACATTTTCTTATTCTCCTTTTCCTGTTAGACTTTACTAACCACTGTTAATAATAGCTAATCTGCATCATCTTGTCAATTGCTTTTTTCAAATCGAGTGCGGATTTGAGTGTGAATAGTAAAAATATGGTGCGAATAGTAAATTACATACATTTACATCCGATTAATATAATGGTAACATAGGTATAAATACAGGCTGATTACGAAACGATAAAGGGGGCATAAAAATGTTAGTACAAATATTATCGTTTATACATAATGTGACTACAATGGTATTTGGCATCTTTATCTCCGCTTTTTTCCTCGGAGTAAAGCAAAACTCCCGAAATTCCCTTATTTTACTGGGAGTTTGTGCCTTTGAAGGACTCCTGTATATTGCCAGTTCCCTACTGTTCGGGGAAAGTATTACCCGATGGTGTTACGCACTTATCATACATGTACCACTCATTATATTCCTAATATTATATTATAAATATCCCATTATTTCCTCTTGCATTTCTGTTTTTTCTGCCTATCTGTGCTGCCAGTTAAGCAATTGGGTAGGATTACTAATGCTTTCCATCACAAAAGCACAATGGTGTTATTACACTTCCCGTATCCTCATTACGATTATTACGTTCTTTTTGCTATGCCGGTTCGTTTGCCATACAACCGAGACAATTTTTACCAGAAATAAAAAGGAACTTTATATTATAGGTTTTTTACCTGCTGTTTATTATTTTTCTGACTATACCTTTACCAAGCTTTCCAATCTGCTCTATTCCAGCAACAAATTAATTGTAGAGTTTATGGGGTTCACCCTGTGTATTTCCTATTTTGCTTTTCTGTTTGTTTATTTCCATGAATACGAAAAAAAACGGGAAATCCGGCAGTATAGTGAGTTGATGCAAATGCATCTATCCTCCATCGAAAAAGAAATTGAACAGGTAAAACAAAACAAACAGAAACTCACGATATTCAGACACGATATGCGCCATCACTTGGATATTATCCTGACGCAGCTCCAGATTAACAATACCGAGAAAGCAATCAATTATATCAAGGAAATCATCAACACCTATGATGATACCGTAATTACCACCTACTGCAAAAATGAAATGATAAATTCCGTCATCTCTATTTATCATACACGCTTTACAGAAAATGGAATCTCGTTTCAATGCAATATTGCCATGAACAAAGTCTTACCCTGTCCGGACACTGCCATTTGCGCAATATTATCCAACGCTTTGGAAAATTCGATGCACGCGTTAAAACAAATGGATACAGAAGAAACAACTACCGTAGAAAGCTGGGTTCGTCTTACCATTTCCCAAAAGGAAAACCATCTTCTGCTCCATATCGAAAATCCAGTACAACAGATTCCAAAATTTGTCGATGGTATTCCAACTTCTGATAAAAAAGGACACGGTATCGGTGTAAAAAGTATCGTATATTATGTAGAGCAGCTAAGGGGACAATGCCAGTTCTCCGTTTCCAATCATCTGTTTATTTTACGCATTATCATCTGATTTAAGCCGCCAAGAGCGGCATCTCTAAAGACGACATGGAGGATTATTTATTATGAAAATAGCAATTTGTGACGATGAAAAACAATTTATAGATGCCATCTGCCCGCTATTAGAACAGTGGGCAGCAAGAAATGCCATCAAACTTACGATCTACTGCTTTACCAATGGGGATGACTTGATCGCCGCACATCGGAATAAATGTATGGATTTAATTATTTTAGATATCATTATGCCGCTCCTGAATGGCATGGATACCGCCAGAGAACTCAGAGAAGATAATCAGACTGTCCCGATTATATTTCTTACCTCCGCAAGGGAGTTTGCCGTTGATTCCTATGATGTAAAAGCATTTCATTATCTCATAAAGCCAGTAGACGACACAAAACTTTTTTCCGTCCTGGATGATTTTCTCAAAACATTTCATCTTTCTAAAACCATCTTTACCGCGCAGACGTCTACCGGCTTTTGCACGATTGCGATCAACGACGTTGATTATCTTGAAGCACAGAACAAACAGGTTTTTGTATGTCTTACAAACGGCAAGACAATCAAAATCCGTATGCGTTTTTCCGAATGCGAAAAGATATTTTCGCCGGACAACGGGTTCTTTCGCTGCCATCGCAGTTATATTGTAAATTTAAACCACATTGAACAATTTTCAAAAACACAGCTTACTACCATCCACAACGCTGTCATACCGATCTCCCGAAACAGTTATGTTGCATTTAAGGAAACTTATTTTCAACATATGTTTGGTTAGCAGATCCCCAGCTTTTGATACTTTTTCCGTTTTTTCTCCGGAATCTGAATGACTGCTTTAGGATTGATTCCTTTCCAGGCATTTTTCCCTACACGGGTAATCCGGGTAGAACGGATCACTATCTGTTTCAGGTTTTTGGCCTGATAGAATGCCTTCTTTCCTATGACTGTAATATTCTTTCCTATCGTAATTTTCTTTAGTTTCCTGCAATTTCGAAATGCATAATCTGCAATGGCAGTGACCCGATAGCTTTTTCCCTGGGTCTTGACCGTGGCGGGAATGGTCAATTTTTTCACATTTCTATTAACGGGCCCCTTCACAGAAACCGTCAGCTTATCACTGGTATCACCTGTAATCTGATATTTTAGTTTTCCCGCCGCAAAAACAGTCCCTTTTGTCAAAACTATGGAAGCCCCGGATGCCGGATTTGAATCGCTTGTCTCCTGTGGAGAGGCAACAGGTTTCCCATCCGCATTTCCATTTCCAAGAGAACCTCCAATACTTCCCGGATCCGGCAATGGATTTCCTATGCCTCCCGGTACTGGCGATGGACTTCCCGTTTGATCCGGTCCCGGCGTTGGGCTTTCCATACCTCCCGGCTCTGACGATGGGCTTCCCGTTTGATCCGGTCCCGGCGTTGGGCTTTCCATACCTCCCGGCACTGACGATGGGCTTCCCGTTTGATCCGGTCCCGGCGTTGGGCTTTCCATACCTCCCGGTTCTGACGATGGACTTCCCGTTTGATCTGGTCCCGGTGTTGGACTTTCCATACCTCCCGGTTCCCATGATGGGCTTCCCGTTTGATCCGGTATTGGCGGCGGGGTTGCGGTACTTCCCGGTATCGGAGACGGATTTTCGGTACTGCCAGGCTTCGGGGACGGACTTTCCGCACCACCTATATCCCCAACCGCCGGAATGACAGAGCCGTATACTACCGTCTGCCTGCAATCGTCACAACAGGTATCCCCGGTATAGCCCGCTTCTGTCATGGTAGCTTCTTTTGCACCCACAATACGCAGGTTTCCATGCTGCTCTGAATCGACTGGAATCTCCTTTTCCCAAACAGTTCCGCAGCCATTCATACATGTATGAAGCCGGATTCCGGTTTCTATACATGTGGCAGTCTTTGTTATCACACCATCGTCCCAGACATGCGCTAATCTCTCTGTCGCCACACTCCGCTCCACAATTTTCTTACAATCCAAACAATAGATATCTCCGGTAGCTCCTTCTGCCAGACAGGTGGCAGCTTTTTTATTAAAAATCTGAGTATGGACATGGTTGTCATGATCGAAAGGAATCACCTCTGCACTGCAGGCTTCCTTATATTCCACCCCATCCACAACAAGACTGGCAACTACCTCTCTTTTCCCTTGAGAAACGCAAGTTGCTGCTGTTGTTCTGGTCTCCACCACACAAGGCAAATTGCTTAGAAGATGCCCTGTGGTATCATTCGAACATCCTGCCCTTTTACAGGTAAGAGTAGCCATACAGGCAAAACGATCCTCTGACCAGGCAAACACCGGTTCATACTCATGTCCCAGAGCAATCCCGGAAACAGTTTGGGAATCCGTTTTTCTCACGCCATCCAGAGAGGCGGCTGCAGTATAAACCACATGTCCTGCCTTGATACAATCTGCATCCAGAGATTTCACCTGTATTGTACAGTCTAACTGCTCCGCATGTTTGATGTCCCGGCGGCAGGTATATTCTGCCGTACAACTCTTGTAACCGTCATCCCAGAAAAATACCGGTTCCTTCCAGTCATGATGCCTGTTCACCACAACAGAAATTTCCGTAGTATTTCCACAGTCATCCGTTGCCATGATCGTATGCAGCTGATCATCCCCTGTTATCGTATAGAATCCCTCCGTTGCCTTGATTACTGTTCCATTGTCTGTCACAGAACGCAGCGAAAGATCCGTGACGGAAAAAACTACCTCTTCACAATAGGTCGTACCGTCTGAAATCCCATCTACCACAGGCGCCGTGCGATCCACAATCATCCCTGTCGAAGATGCATATGTAATATTGCCTGATCGATCCACTGCTTTGGCATATATGATATACTTTTTATCCGGATCCAGTGTCAGAGAATTTGTATACTTTTTCCAGGCTGCCTGTCCTAAATCCTGCGACGGAATTTCTGTATCTGAGATATAATAATACACCTGATCCAAACGGTTAACTGTACTGCCATCTAACAACTTCTCTTCATCGGCTGCCTGAACCACCGCTGTCTGCGTATTCTTAAAAAACAACCCAAAAGTAATGGAATGGAAAAATCCCGTCCATTGATTCGTTCCTACTGTAATCTCTATCGTTGGTTTGTTTTCATCAATTAGCATGCTTCCCGGATCCGTAACCGTCTCTGTTGTCTGGCAGTCATTACACTGAGCCGTCATTGTTCCGTCCTGTTCATAAGTTGCATCCCGGTTGGAAATATATTCTGTAAACTGATGCCCTGTCTTTTGTATCGTCATCTGCGGGACAATCACTTCCCCACACACGGAACAATGGGAGCCTTCTGTCAATCCCGTCCTGGTACAGGTGGCCGGCACTGCCTGATCGATGACAGACACATGCCCCAGCGCATTGACAAAGTCACTGACATAGGAACTATCACATCGTGTACACTGATAGGTGGTATAGCCCTGTTCTGTGCAGTTTGGTGCTATTACCATCGGCTGATAACTGTGGGTATGAGGCTGCCAGGTCAATGTTCCGCCGTACTGATTCCCGATCACATCATCCCATGTAGTATCTGATACCGGATAAAATACGGTTGCCGTAACACCGGTAAATCCAGTAGCAGCAATCGTCTCTGGTGCTTTTCCCGAAAAAGTGACATAACGCATTTCTGTACATTCGGTAAATGCATTTGCTGCAATACTGGTTACATTTTGCGGAATCGTAATTGATGACAGTCCGGTACAGTGATAGAACGCTTTCTGCCCAATCCCCGTCAAGGTTCCCGGCAATGTGATGCCGACTAAACCACTACAATTATAAAAAGTTCCGAAAGGCATTTGATTCCCGCCGGTAATCACTACATTTTTCAGCGATGCAGGAATATAATATGTACTACTGCTGCTACCGGACCAATACTGCTTTGTTGCCACGCCTCCCGTATAGCTGGCAGTTCCAAAGATATAACCAAATAATGACTTGGCCGAAGCCGCTGACGAGGCTGCACTGTATCCTGTAAACGGCAGAGTCATACTCTGTAATTTACTACAGCCGGAAAAGGCCGCCTTGCCAATCTCCGTTACAGAATCCGGCACAATCATGCGGGTCAGATTGCTGCAGTTCTGGAATGCCCCCTCTCCGATCTTTGTTATCCCCTCCGGAATGGTGATCTGTTCCATAGAGGCACAGCCGGAAAAAGTATAGTTCTCAATACTGCTTACTTTTGACGGAAACGAAAATGTCCTCAATGCAGAACAGCCTGCAAATGCATAGCTTTCGATACCGGCCACACAGTCCGGAAGCGAGATTTCTTTCAAACCGGAACACTGATAAAAAGCATATTTTCCAACTTCTGTCAGATCCTCCGGCAGCGTCAGCTGTGTCAAACCACTGCAGCCGTAAAATGCCCCATATAACAAAGCGCCCCCGGTAATCCTGACACTCGTCAGGGATGCCGGGATATAATAGGTTGCTCCACTGGTTGAATACTGCTGTTTCACTGCTGTTCCACCAGTATACTCCTTGGATCCAAAAATATATCCAAACACGGACTTCGCAGAAGCCGATGTCAGATGATTGTTATTTCCCACAAAAGGCAATGTCATACTTTGCAGGCGGCCGCAGCCGGAAAACGCAGCCGCACCAATCTCTGACACAGAATCCGGCACAGTAATATCGGTTATATTGCTGCAGTTCTGAAAAGCATAAGTATCGATCGTCTGTACTCCATTTGGAATAGAAATCTTTTCCAGTGCCGTACAGCCGCTAAAAAGATAAGATGCTATGCTGGTTACCTTCCCGGGAATAGAAATATCCTGCAGGGAAATACAATCCCGAAACGCAGATCCTCCGATACTTTCTACGGAAAACGGAAGAACCATCTCCGTCATCCCGGAGCAGCCGGCAAAGGCATAACTCCCGATTTTAGCCATTTCCTTTGACAGGGCCAATCTGGTAATACCCGCACAGTGATAAAAAGCATAGTCACCAATTTCCGTCAGATTCTCCGGTAATATCAGCTGCGTCAGAAAATCACAGCCGTAAAATGCCCCATAGAGTATTTTCCCACCAGTCACTGTTACCTTCCTGAGAGACATCGGCAAATAATAGGTGGTGGTTCCGCTGCCGGAATATTTCTGTTGAACTGCCACAGCTCCGGTATAGTTCGTGGTACCAAATATATAACCGAACAGGGATGTCCTGTCCGCAGTTTCCCGGCCGGCATTGCCGCCCACAAAGGGCAGGGTGATACTTTCCAGACTGCTGCATCCAGAAAACGCTGCTGTATTGATTGTTGTAACAGTCTCTGGCAGAGAAATACTTTTTATACTGCTGCAATTCTGAAAGGCATAGCTTCCAATCGTTTTCACATCATTCATCCCGGATATGGTTTTCAATCCGGTACAACCGCTAAACGCATAATCTCCAATCGTCTGTACTCCCTCCGGCAGCGCCAGATCAATTAACCCGGCACACCCCTGAAAGGCCTTTGCACCAATGTCCGTAATGGATTCCCCGGATAGAAAAAGAAGGGATTCCAAATGGTTACAGCTTGAAAAAGAACCATACCATATTTTACCACCTGCAATCTTCACCTCTGTCAAGGCATCGGGAATATAATAGGTCGCAGATCCACTGCCAGAATAAAATTGTTTTGCAGCAGTTCCCCCTTCATACGCAGTTGTTCCAAAAATGTAGCCGAACAACGTACTGGAGGAGGCATTCTGTGCCTCTGCTGATCCTCCGACAAACGGAAGGGAAATACTTTTTAAGGCGCTGCACCCGGAAAAAGCGGCACTTCCAATAGTCTGCATATTTTGTGGCACCTCGATCCCGGTCAGCCCCACACAATTCTGAAATGCGCGACTTCCTATTTGGGTAATTGACTGCGGAAGATTCATGTTTTTGATTGCCGCACAGCCACTGAAAGCTTCACTTCCTATTTCCGTTACCGTCTCCGGAATGTGTATCCCTTCCAGCAGGGCACAATTTGCAAAGGCATACTTACCGATGCCCGTCACGTCACCTGCAATGACCACTTCTTTTAAAGCAGTACAACCGGAAAATGCTTCATCCGGAATCACAACAACCCCTTCCGGCACCGTTACATTCTGCAATTCTGTACAATCTCGGAATACTCCGCTTCCAAGTTCCGTCAGGCATGCCGTCAGCGATATGCTTTTGATTGCCGCACAGCCCCGGAAGGCTTCCCTGCCAATAGATTCCACCTGTCCCGGTATGGTTAGCTCCTGCAGCGAAGAACAGCCCTGAAAGAGACTATCCGAAATTTGTGTGATATGCGTTGGTAATTTGATCTTTTCTAACGCGGTGCAATCGGAAAATGCGCCGCTGTCAATCTTTTGTAAGTCTTCCGGTAATAAAATACTATCCAGACCACTGCATCCACGGAACGCATACGCTCCAATCTCCGTCACCCCAGCCGCAACCACGATATCTTCCAGCTCCTTACAATCCCGGAATGCACAGGGAGCGATATTGGTAACCGTATCCGGTATCGTAATGCTCTTCATATTGGAACAATGATCAAATGCACCGTACAACAATTCTCCTCCGGTAACGGTAACACTTACCAGGGAATCCGGCAGATAACAGGTACTGTAACCATTCTCGGAATAGTACTGTTTTACAGCAGATGCATCCGCATACTCTGCTGTCCCGAATATATAACCAAACAGCGTTTCCTGACTGGCCTCCTCCGGCTCTTTATATCTCCCCACGAAAGGCAGGGTCAGACTTTCCAGTCTGCCGCATCCGGAGAACACTCCGCTTCCCATACTTGTTACGCTGTCCGGAATTACCAGCGATGTGAATTTTATACAATTCTGAAATGCATCATCCCCAATTTTTTCCAACTGTTTTGAAAACTGTATTTTCTCCAATCCACGGCATCCGGAAAACACACCGGCCTGTATGTTCTTAACAGAATCAGGAAGTGCGATTTCTGTGATCCCCGTACAATCTTGAAATGCATATTTCCCCAGCTCTGTCACACCATTTGGAATCGAAAGCTCTGTTAAAGCAGTACATCCGCTAAACTGATACGCACCAATATCCGAACAGTTTCCGGTCAGCGTCACCCGGGACAATGAAGTACAATCTGCAAAGAGGGAGCTTCCCATCTCCGCAAACCCTGCAGAAACCGTTATTGCTTCTAATCCGGTACAGCCTTTCCAGATCCGATCTCCTGTTTTCAGGACACATTGTTCCAGTATTACCGTCTTCAGAAACGCACAACTGGCAAAAGCATCGTTTCCTACCGTTACCATATCACTACCGGAAATCCGAACCTCTGTGAGACCCGACTGTTCAAAAGCGTGTTCTGCAATCTCTGTAATGTTTCCCAGATCAACCCCTGACACACTACTACACTGTGCAAAAGCATATTTTCCAATCCTGGTTACTGTATCTGCCAGCACAACGGAAGTCAGTTGCTTACAGCCCGCGAACGCATAATCACCGACCCCGGTCGCCCCATCCGTCAGAATAACCTCCGTAATCTTCTCCCTCTCACTATACCAGGGGGCTGAACTGGTTGTATAGTCTGTCATATCACCTGTTCCATAAATATACAGCTGATGATTTCCCAACAATGCCCATTTCAAATAAACACCACAATTTCCCCGTCGAAAAGCAATCTCTGATGTGTCAATCCCGGTATTTTCAAAGGCATTCTCCCCAATACTGGTTACGCTATCCGGAATGGTAATATCTGTCAGGCTTGTACAGCCGGCAAAAGCAGAAGCGCCGATACTGGTCACATGATCGGAAACAGTCACGGAAGATAAATTGGTACAGCCGGAAAAGGCGTAGGCACCAATCCCCGTCACATTGCCCGGAATCGTAATACTCCTGATACCACTGCATCCATAAAACGAATATGTACCTATACTGATTACGCTGTCCGGAATGGTAATACTGGTCAGATTCACACAATAATCAAAGGCATAGGCGCCAATATTGGTAATGTTTCCATTAAACGAAACTTTGGTAATAAAAGAACGGAAGGAAAACCATGGTACGGCGCTGGCATCTGTGTAATTTGTCATATCTCCCTCACCGGTAATACTCAGACAACCGCTCCCATCCAATACATAGGTCAGATTTGCACCACAATTGCCAATATCCAGATAATCAATCTCTGAACTTTTCGTTTTCGTCAAATCATTCATTCCGATATCAGAAGCATTTCTCTGCATCGCGGCTGAATCATCCTTTCCAGCACCCACGGTCTTCTCCGGCACCTCATCCAATACAGATACAGGACCTTCCGTGGCAGATATCCCTCCTATCACAGCAGATACCGGACTTTCCAGAACAGATTGATCCCCTGACTCAGCAGATGCTGAGCCTTCCAGAGCAGGTTGATCCCCTGACTCAGCAGATGCTGAGCCTTCCAGAGCAGGTTGATCCTTTACCGTACCAGATACAGGATTTTCCATTTCCGACGCATCCGTATAAGATGGCGATACCAAGGATGTCAATAACGAAAAGATT
>CAYYGS010000059.1:5306-11262 GCA_964471335.1 uncultured Jutongia sp. | reverse complement strand
AGCCGGGCAAGGTGCGTGTAGAGCTGCTCGCGGGAAATAACGGAAGGAATACGACAGAGTGGATTCCCGTCGTGCAACCCTATTGTGGAAAGGAGTTTGGATTCTACTTTCTGCCGGAGATTGACACAGAGGTTCTGGTAGGGTTTATTGAAGGGGATATCAATAGCCCTGTTGTTCTCGGAGGCTTATGGAATCAGGAGGATACGATACCGGCAGATACCGCAAATGAGAAGAATACGAGGAAATGTCTTCGGACAAAAAGCGGACATGAGATCTTATTTCAGGAGGATGAAGATGACAGCCGGTTAACAATTCAAACGGCCGGCGGCCTGAGCCTTTCTATGAGAGAGAAAGAGAAGACCATTTCTGTGAATGGGGAAGGTGGGAAAAATTTGATCAGTCTGGATGAAAAGAACGGAGTGATTCAGATAACTGCCGATAAGAAGGTGGTACTGTCTGCCGGCGGACAGGAAATGCTCGTTCTGAACGGAAACAATGGATCCTGTTTGATCACAGCAGATAAAGTAAAACAGAAGGGAAAGCAGAATCTGCAGCTGGAGTCCAATTCCATCAAGATCCAGGGGAGCACATCGGAATACAAGGCTGACGGTTCCATGAAAATCAACAGCAGCGGAGTCCTTGCGGTAAAGGGAAGTGTTGTGAAGCTGAATTAGACAAAATCAGAAAGGAAGGATACATGATGACGGAGAACTATTTCTTTCCGGAAAGCAGGGAAGAGATCTGGACGCTCCTGCAGGAAAAGGCACATCTTACGATTCCGGAGTGGAAACCGTGCCAGGAAGAGATGGATATCGGGACGGCTCTGGCGATTCTGTTTACCGATATGATAAGTGATTCCGCACATTTATTCCATCAAAAGCTGCGCCAGTATCCTCTTTATTTTTATAATCTGCTAGATGTGCAGCGATTGCCGCCGGGAGATGCTTCCGGTTATGTATCCTTCTCCACCGTTAATGATGAAGTGAAGGGCTCATATCTGGAACAGGGAACAGAGGTGATCGGGGATGGGGCAGAGGGAGAGCCGGTCTCCTTTATAACAGAGGATACCCTGTTCGTTTCTCCGGCTGTTTTGCAGAAAATCTTCTATGTCGACGGTGAAAACGACCGCATCAGTCAGCCTCTCTCCCTCCCCCTGTGGGAGAATCAGATCGAAAACAGGCAGTCTCATGATCTTTATATAGGACATGAGTATCTTTGTTCCGTTCTGACGAGGGGAGAGGTAGTCCTTCACTTTCCTTCACTTTCCGTGCAGCAGGCACAGGAGTTGAAGAAAAAGCTTTTGCATGATATCACATGGTCTTACTCCTGTGCGGAAGGATTTCACCCATTTGATGCTGTTCGCTTCGAGGAGGGAAGCCTGATTCTGAAAAAGGATATGGGGTCACCTGAGCAGCCGTCTCCAAAAATGGTAAGAAGACAGCAGAATGGCAAAAACTTATTCTGGATCCATGCCGAATGCCGTCCGCTTGCTCCGAAAACGCAGCTTGTCCTCCCAGCCTTTTCCCTTTCCTCCTCTGGCAGCCGTCTGGTACCGGATATGATATACAATGGGGAGAGGGAGCTTAAAGCAGATCATTTTCTCCCCTTCGGAGAGTATCCCTGTCTCTATGGTGAGCTTTATATTGGAAGCGAGGAAGTCTTTTCCAAAAAAAGTTCGGAAATTACTGTCGATTTTGAATTATCCTGTCGAAGTATTCCGGGCGAACTCGTCTCACCGGAAGTTCCGATCCAATGGAAGACAATCATGCATTCATCAGATTTTGAGGAAAAGAAAAAGAAGGAAGTCACCATTGTAACTGTTCTTTGGGAATATTATAACGGAAACGGTTGGGCGGTAATTCCCGGCACTGAATCATATGAGACTCTGTTTGATGGGGGACAGACGGAAAAAAGAATAAGACTTGTCTTTCGCTGTCCGGAGGATATCTGTGCCGTTTTGGCGGGGGCATGGGAGACATTCTGTATTCGTGCCAGAATTGTTAAAATGTCACATACATATACGATTGACAGCGTATATCTGGTTCCGGTAATTGATGGGCTGACGCTTAGCTACTGCTATGGAGAAAACGGGAGTGTGCCGGAGTCTGCTTTTGATGTGAATGAAATGTTGACAGAGCCGATCGACTGCACCAGAGAATGTACTCCATTTTACAATTCTTTTCCGAAGGGGAACATGCTTTATCTTGCCTTTTCCAGACCATTGTGTGAAGAGATGATCCGGCTGCTGATTGTACTCCGGCATCCGCATGGGCGCTACGATCACCGGTATCGGTGTGAATATTATGGCACCCACGGATTTGCACTATGGAGGGCTGAGGATGAGACGGAAGCTTTGTCGCGGACGGGAGTGCTTGTCGCGGAGGCATGCCATGAATTTAAGAAGCATACTTTTTTTGATGTTTCGGCGTATTGGCTGCGGCTGATCACGGAGAATGGAGATGTTTCGATATTTCAGGAAATTCAGGATATCATTATCAATTCCGTGCGGGCTTCGGCAGAAACCGGCAGTGGAAGCAGAGGAAATCTTGATGCAAGACAGATCAACAGGACTGCCGAAAATATTGGATTTATTAATCAGGTCACAAATTATGATGCCTTTACCGGAGGGTACGACAGGGAGGATACAGAGCAGGCGGGCAGACGTCATGCTGCCTGCCTGCGTCATCGGGACCGGGCAGTCACCAAAAAGGATTTTGAGGATATTGTATCCGGCAATGTGCGCAATATCCTGCAGGTAAAATGCTTTCCGGGAAGAGATGAGAATGGCAGACGGGCGGCAGGACATATCACGCTTGTCGTCCTGACAGAGGGAGGGATGCAGCAGTTTTCAGAGAAAAAGAAGGAGATCCTGGAATGTCTGCGTCACCGTACAAATCATCTGCTTCTGACGGAACATCGGCTTCATATCGTCCTTCCACAGATAGTGACAGTCAAGGGACATTTATCTGTTGTGATCCCGGAGGATGAAAAACAATACCAGGTGCGGGAACGGTTAAAGCAACGCATCCGTGATTTCATACATCCTGTGACAGGTAATTTTGATGGGAAAGGATGGGAGGTCGGAGTGATGCCCACGGCAATGCAGCTTCATAATGTGTGTAGTGAGGTGGAAGGAGTATCCTATATCCGACAGATCAGTCTGGAGGTGGAACAGGATAAGGGGCCGTATGTATTGGGAATATCAGGAAACCACGAGATCCAGATATACAGGAGGAATGGATAAATGCTTCCGATCGAAGATTTAAATATGCAGGATTATCAGGAAATCCTGCAAAAGGCAAGGGAAAATATCAGAAAAATATATCCAAATTGGAGTCACTGGGGGGCTTCCGACAGTGCCATGACACTGCTGGAGCTTTTTGCCTGGCTTGCAGAGATGCAGCAGTTTCATGCGATGCAGCTGGGAGGAGAGCATACACTTGCCTTCTTACGGCTTCATGGCATTGATCCACGTGGGATTCACCCCGCCAGGGTGATGGTACAGGCGGAGAGAGGAAAAAGGGAGACATTCCTACGGGGAATGAAGGGGCAGACGGGCGGTCTTATCTTTGAGTCGGAGGACAGCGTATATCTGGAGCCGGAAGGACTTCTAAAACATGAATACAAAACCCCCTTTTATCCCTTTGGGAAAAATCCGGCACAACAGGCCCATTTTGACATTCCACTGACACAGGCATTAAAGCAGGACAAAATCCATTGCCTTCAGATCCTGGTGAAGGAGGATTACCCCATCCGGCGCAATCCAATTGACAGGGAGAGTTTTATACCTCTCGTACAGCTGAGAATGGAATATTATGATGGCAGGCGTTTTCAGGCTTGCAGCCTGACAGAGGACAATACCTTTGGCCTGCTGCAGACAGGCATCATCCGATACAGGATTCCCGGATGCATGGGAACGTGGAAAGGAATGTACTGGCTGCGGCTTGGTATCGAAGGCGAATACGATACAGCGCCTGTCATTATGGGAATCTATTGCAACCGGATCCCCATGCTGCAAAAGGACAGCAAAATAATACGACAGGAAATACATGTTCCATATTCGGGACAGATATATCAAGAAATCATACTGGATACTTTCCTGAGTGTATATGGGAGCATAAGAGTATATCAAAAGGTAGGAGAATTCTATCGGCACATCTCCGGCTGTCGTTTCACTCCGGCTGGTGAGAACCGGATTTTGCAGATCCCGGAGAAAATTTTATTTCGGGATGGGGAGCAGACAGCTGTAGTCTGCATCATATCGGCAGAAGAGGAGAAAACTTTTGATGATCTGACATATCAGGGGGACGGCACGGCTGGACAGAGGATTTATCTGCCATACAAAAATGTGCTTGGCCGTGAATTTGCAGTGTGGGTAGAGGAGACAGAGGGCTGTTTCACAGAATGGCATGCTGTTCCCAGTCTCTTTACAGCAGGCCGGGATGAAAAATGTTATCTGCTGAGAGAAGAGGAGGGAATGTTGGAATTTGGGGACGGGATACGGGGAATGTGTCCTGCGGGAAGGATACAGATTGTGTCCTATGTACTCTGCGAGGGGGCAGGCGGAAATATACAGAAGGGGCAGGAGCTGACTGTTCGGGCAGGAGAGTCCGGGGAGAGGCTGTGGTGTCCTGCGTCAGCTTCAGGCGGCCGGTCTCCGGAATCGATAGAGGACTGCATCCGCAGATGCAGAACGGAAATGGAGACGCAGGACAGAGCTGTGACGAACCGGGATTTTGAACAACTGATTCTGCGTACACCCGGTCTTCGAATACGCAGTGCCAGAGTGACGCCTTCGCCTACACAGGATAACTGTCTGGATGCGGTATTTCTCCCCTATACGAATGATGGCAGAATCCTGCGGGGAGACGGCTATGCCGCAAATATTATGCAGCATTTGGAGAAAAGAAAGCTGCTGGGTACCGGCATTCACATAAAACAAACCATATATATTGATGTGCTTATTCATTTGGAGATCACGGTAAAACAGTTTTTTCCCGGTGTGCGGGAACAGATTGCGAAACAGCTACAACAATATTTTGAACAGCACATGGATTTTGGCAGAACTATTCTTTACAGCCGTTTGTATGCTTTTGTGGAAACGATGGCAGAGACAGACAGAGTCTGTGAACTGACATTGCGTGCCAGGGGAAAAGGGGCTGTCAGGGCGCCAAATAATGATATCCTGATTCCTCCGGAGGGTATCGCACGTCTGGAGGATCTGCATCTAAAGGTGAGGGCATCATGATAACAGAAATGGGGAATTACGATGAAACAGAGAGAAGCGGCAGGGACAGAGAGCCGTAAAAAGACGGTCGAATGGATCTCTTATTTGCCAGAGATATATGATGAGGCGGGATCCTCCTTTTTGAAGCGTTTTCTGTGGGTGTTTCAATCTGTCTACGAGGAACTGACAGAGCAGATTGCTTTGGTGCCGCATCTTCTCTGCCCGCGTCATGCAGACCGGGAGACATTGGAGTGGCTGGCATCCTGGTTCGGAATGGTACATACTGATATCTGGGACAGAGAGCAGCTTATCTGGCTTTTGGAGAATAGATCACAGATAGAGAATTTGCGTGGCACAAGACAGTATTTGGAAGAGATGATATGGCTTTTGACGGGTTCTGTTCCCTACATCGTAGAATATTACAGCCTGGAACGCTATAAGACAGATCAACGCCACATCGAGCGTCTGGAAAAGCTGTATGGTAAAAACAGCTGCGAGATAACAGTCCTGCTTCCATCAGAGGCAGTCCAGACACAACAGGCTGCCGATTCCCTTCACCGCATTCTGGAGGACTGCGTACCGGCATTTGCAGAATGCAGGCTTGTTCTATTGCAGCCGTATCTGTTTTTGGAGCGGTACAGTTATCTTGGAATCAATAGCTGTCTGGGAGGATACCCAGAACTCAATCAAAAACGTTTTATCAATAGAATAACTAATCACCACATATAT
>CAYYGS010000059.1:0-5296 GCA_964471335.1 uncultured Jutongia sp. | reverse complement strand
ACTGATGCCGTATGTATCTGTTGTGGGCAGTCGTACGGGAGGGAGGGCTGAACATTGAAAAATCTTAATTTATTTCCCTTTGAAAGAAACCGGTATTTTTACGGCAAATTACTAAGTGTCGATGATTTTGAATCAGAACAGCGGTATATGAACGACAAAAGAAGATTATTAAACCGTTATTTATTTGGAACCGGCGTCGTCTGCGGACTCCAGGTGGTAGTGCTGGATGATATTACGATTTCTGTTGAGATGGGAATGGCGCTTGACTTCTCCGGCAGGGAACTTGTTGTCTCTGAACCAGTCACAACACAATTGTCTGCATTGGAAGGCTATACGTCCCTTTTTCAGAAAGGGGGGCGTCAGGATGTGTTCTTGTGTATTGCCTACGAGGAACAGGGGACAGAGCCGGTATACAATATCGCCGGAGCAGGCAGTGGACGGCAGGAGGAATATAATAAA
Organism: uncultured Jutongia sp.; assembly: GCA_964471335.1. Lineage (GTDB taxonomy): Bacteria > Bacillota > Clostridia > Lachnospirales > Lachnospiraceae > Jutongia. Next base: position 4,837 of record CAYYGS010000059.1, on the reverse strand, counting down.
TACCGTGAGGGATTCCGTCTGTTTTTAACACACGATGAACCGGAACAGGAGGGATGGCAGATTCGGGAGCTCTTTGAACAGACACAAACAGTATATTGCGCCAATGGCATACGGATACGCCAGAGTGTTCCACGGTATGTAAGGCAGGGGGAGGAGGCTGAAGTTAAAATATTTATAGAAAAATCAGAACGGATCAACGCGCTCGCCTTCTCCTATCAGATGAAATTATTACATCTGGAACAGGACAGAAGAGATGTGATCAATATCTCTTTTGATGAAAAGCACAGAACACCGTCGGATCGTTATACGCTGGTCAGGAAGATACGTGCAAAGGCCGCCGGTAATTTGAAAGCGGCTGTCGAGTTGATTCCGGACAGCTTTTCGTTATCAATTGCCGGAGACCCCAAAAGCGGGCAGATACGTGGAAACTTTTCTGTCATGATAACGGAGTCGGCCCTGCCGGAAGCAGTTCTGGCAAATTATTATCATACGGCAATGGAAGAACTCATAAAAGATCCTTATCATGAGGCGATCTATCTGGCAAAAATGGAATTGGTTCCGGCGGGAGATACCTACGTGATTGAACAGATGCAAAGTCTTCCCTTTCGACAGTGTGTCTGGAATCATACACTTGGCTTTGCCGTGGAGGCCATGCGGATGCAGCAGGATACAGACCGGAAGCATTCGGAAGCCCCGGAAATACCGTCTGTCTCCGGGAGAGAGAGACGGCAGAGAGAAAATGATGAACTGCTGCTTCGGACAGGCGATGCCGTTATATCCCTTGGAATCGGGGGAAAAGCCGGGCAGAGATTTTATTCGCAGGAAATCATACATGGTCTGGGGCCTGGAAGAGTTCAGGTTATGTTGTCGCTGGCCGTTCGAGAAGAACAGGAAGATGGTAAGCTGATCTGCGGGAGCCAGTCCGTCTTTGAGGAGGAACCTGCACATGCCATTGAGATGGCATCCTGCGTGGATGTAGCCAGGGGCAGCTTTCGAATTGGCATTCGTTGTCTGGCATCGGTTTCTTCCACTCATCTTCGGATCTTTTGGACAGCTGTACGGCACAGGCCAAAGAAAGAGCAGGAAGCGGCACGTTCTATGCAAATCAAGCCGGATATCCTTCGTCTTCATCCGAGGGAGAGTTTTCTGCTGGAGGCCGTGATCAATGGAAGGGTACAAAAGTCCATCCGATGGAGTATACATGAGGAGCAGGGAGGAAGCATCAATGAAAATGGATATTATACAGCACCGGATCAACCGGGAGTATATGAGGTGACGGCAGAGAGTATGGAATATGATCTTCGTGCGACAGCTTTTGTGGTTATTAAGGAATGGAGATAAGGAGGACAGGATCAGTGGACAGGATACAGTCACCTGAAGAAGAGTTTCAAATCCTGCATGCAGAAAAGGACAGGGAAGAGTTTGAAGTGCTGTATTGCACAGCCGACAGCGATGGAAGAGATTATACATTGGTTCATTTTCTGGACTTTGTCTATGTCAGGAGGGTACTGCCATACTTCTATGAATGGATGGAACGGGGGTGCTCTGGGGATTACAGGGGATGCTTTGTCAGACAGGGAGAGTTGTATACAGTTTTTTTACAGAAAAAGGGACGATCTCTGTCTTCCCTGTTGGAAGAGGGGTGTCTGAGCCTTAAGCAGAGATGCCTGACGGGAAAGAAAATTTTGGAGCAGATCATCCTGTACCAGATGCCGGATTTTTTTATCTGCCAGATGCTTCTGCCGGAACGGATCTGCCTTCAGGGAGAACATCCGATTTTTACATACGGATGGGATATGGAGATAGAACCAGAATGTGGAAAAAACAGAGTCTGCCTGACGGTGGCAAATCTTATGCATGACCTCTTTAAAGAAGAGGTCGAAAGGGATGCCAGCCAATCGCTTACGGAGCTGATCAAGTGGTTGAAGCGGGAGGATGAAAAGGACATTCTTGCGATCTATCAGGCATACCGAAGGATGACGGAATGTATCGCAGATGAGGTTAAAAGTTGGCGCTCTCCTGTCCAGAAAAGGCGGGAAAAGCTGTCCCTTTTTTTGGACAGGTCTCTTCAAATCGGAAGAGTAACGAAAAAATCCTATATTCGACTGGGAACAGTCTATATCAGAAAACGTCTTGTATTTATCGTGCTGTTTGGAAGCGTGCTGATCTTTTTCGGCCTCTTTATGCTTTTACTGCCATATCTGCGGAATGAGTGGATTTCCAGATGGGGAACACGCGTCATGTTTGTCAATGCGCCGGAGCGTTTTAATTATACGGGGAGGGTAAAGCTGACTGGCGACAGGGAAGGAAATCAGATTCTCTTCGTGGGCAGTTTGCAGAAGGGGAGTATTGAGGGGGAAGGAACACTCTATGACTATGATGGCAATCTTTTATATCAGGGTTCCTTTGAAAAGGAGGTATATCATGGCAGGGGAACCGAATATTATCCGAATCACGGAAAAAAGTATCAGGGAGATTTTGTCCATGGACAATACGAGGGAACGGGAAAATGCTATGATTCCGACGGAACTCTTCGATATGAGGGAGAATTGGCGAAGGGCATATATGAGGGAAACGGAAAATTATATGATAAAGAGGGAAGGCTTTGTTATGATGGTGCGTTTGTCGGAGGTAAGTATGAGGGGAGCGGGAAATTATACGACAAGAAGGAAAGATTGCAGTATGAAGGTGATTTTGCCGTAGGCGTATATGAGGGGAACGGGAAATTATATGACAGTATAGGAAGACTGCGGTATGAAGGAAACTTTGCCAAAGGCAAGTATGAAGGACAGGGGAAATTATACGACAGGAAGGGAAGGCTTCGCTATGAAGGTGATTTTGCCGTAGGCGAATATGAAGGGAATGGGAAATTATACGACAGGAAAGAAAGACTTTGCTATGACGGGGAGTTTGTCGAGGGGCATTATCAGGGACAGGGAAGGCTGTATTTTCCCGAAACGGGAAATGTGATCTACGAGGGAAGCTTTTTTGGGGGACTCTGCGAGGGGGAAGGAAAGTCCTATGATGGGTTGACAGGGATCAGAATCTATGAGGGAGAGTTCCATCAAGGACAGTATGATGGCAATGGAATCCTGTATGCCGCTAACGAGGCCGTTAAATACAAGGGAGAATTTCGGCGTGGGAAATATCATGGCTATGGAATTTTATACCGTCCATCGAATGGCGAGATTAAAAAGCAGGGACAGTTTCGGAACGGAACATATGTGAAGCCGGAAAAAACAGATAAGCAAGACGGTAAGATCGATGAAAAAGAAGACAGAAAATCAGAACAGGCCGAAGAGGACGTAAGCAAAAAGAAGGAACAGAATTCAAAGCAGGAGGAAGCGGCGTAGTATGAATGATTACAGGATATTATCTGTCAGCCATGCGTTGACAGAAATGGTACGTCAAATATTGCGGGACAGTCTGGATATCTTACCGGAAAGGATAGACCTGGGGACTCCGGGAGATAAGATTGACTTGGAATTATTTCTCTATTTATATGATATCCGAAAGGTCTCTGTTATGCAAAATTCTGAAAGGAAGAATATTGGAAGGGATGCACTCCGTTTTCCCTCAGAATATTATTATTTGTATTATATGCTGGTCCCATATTCTTATGGAGATATAAAGTACAGAGCAGAGGAGGAGCTCCGGATTTTTGATGTCCTTCTCTGTGAGATGACTGACCGTGCCTGGCTGGAAGATGGGAATAACAGACTGGAGATCCAATTGCTTGATCTGGAGTTACAGGATAAGCTCCGTGTGTGGAACGGTATCAATGTTTCCTATCATCTGGCACTGTATAGCAGGATTGGACCGGTGGAGGTGGAATCCGGAAAAACGAAAGAAATCAGACGCGTAACAGACTGGCGTGTAAACAGCGGAGTAAAGGATGCGAAGGATAATTTATGACACAAAGCCGCCATGTCTGAAATGAAGGGGAATAAGCTGGCATGTTTGGAAGTGTGGAGGAACAGAATGGGAAATCTGGTATGTGGTGGAGCAATGTGTCAATGCAGTTTTGGAATGACTCCGTCTATATTAATGGTGACACCGGAAAATCAGGTAACAGCAGGTCCGGTTCAGATGGCGGCGGCAACAATTATGGATACTGTGCCAATGAAAAATATTCTGCCGTTCGGTATGTGCAGTTCTCCGGCAAATCCCATCGTTGCAGCCGCTACGGCTGCGGCGCTTGGAGTTCTCACACCAATGCCATGCATTCCTGTCCCGGCAGGTGTCTGGTCACCCGGCAGTCCTATGGTGCAGATTCGCGGGAAGGCAGCGCTGACCTCTGATTCCTGTTTGACTTGTGCCTATGGAGGCGTAATCAAGATCAGCCAGCCGGGGTGTATGACGATCATACTTTAGCCATAACGAAATATTTTATTGGGAGGATACATATGAGGGTTCGGTTTGGATTGCAATTTAAGTTTACCTTATTTTTCACGTTAACCATGACAGTACTGACGGTTGTTTTGTCGTATTTTTTGATGGAAGACGGCGTATCCATATCGATGAAATACAATTTAAACCTCGCATTATCCATCGGCCGGATCGCCAGTGAGATCGTGGAGGATAAACCTCTGGCAGATTATGCTGCGACGGGCAGGGAAGATGAAGAATATCACAATATGGTACGACAGATGGAATTTCTGTTAAAAAACACGAGTATCTATTATATTTATATCGTGTCCATTCAAGATGAAGAGAACGGTGTCTATCTCTTTGATTTAAAATGGAAGGATGGCCGGATGGAAAATCAGCACCTTCTGGGAGAAAAATGTTCCCTGAAGGAGAACTATCCCGGCCTGCCGGATATTGTCTCTACCAA
>CAYYGS010000058.1:0-11465 GCA_964471335.1 uncultured Jutongia sp. | reverse complement strand
TGATATAATGATAAGCGGACCGAGCAAGCTTGCTTGTGAGGGCGCAACAAGATCAGGAAGCGAAGCTTCGTGATATAATGTTCAATAAATTGACCAGGAAAGGACGGTATATAATTCTAACGAATTATCATAAAAATATGAAAACCAACACGTATTCCAATTACAGTTCCAATGTTAATTTTATAAAATTTATTGCGGCAATCATGGTCATTCTCTCACACGCTTTCCCACTTTCATGCGGCACACTGGAGAATGAATGGTTTCAGCGTCTGACAAACGAACAGTATACAATGGGCGGCATTGCTGTATGCATCTTCTTTTTTTACAGCGGCCTGCTGATCACCCGCAGCCTTGAAAAAAAGCCTGCGGCAAAAAAGTATTTCTCCAACCGTATTGTGCGAATCATACCGCCTCTGGCGACAGTCGTTCTAATCTCCGCTTTTATCATGGGGCCGCTTATCACATCGCTTTCTCCTGTTCAATACTTTACATCAACAGGAACCTATCTTTATCTGTTAAACAGCATCCTGGTACTGACCCATAACCTGCCCGGCGTGTTTGAACACAATATCTATCTTGCAACGGTCAATGGTTCCCTCTGGACACTTCCCGTGGAAGCCCTCTGTTACGTTGCCTGCTTCGTCCTGTTCAAACTAAAACTAAACGAAAAGCTTCCCATGAAAATCCTGCTTTGCCTGTCCCTCTTGTTTGATATCATCATGCTCATCCTGTCAAAAAGAATCTATCTCGGCATGATATACTCCCTGATTCTGCCCATTTTAATGTTTTTCGCCGGTATCTTTTATTATACCTTTCGCGACAGTATTAAAATGGATCGTCGCTATCTTCTCCTTGCCATCCTGATTATCCTTGTATCCAATTTCACCAGCACCCTTCTCGTAGGATTATATCTGGGATTCCCATATATTCTTGCCTATGCGGGCTTTGCTGCCAAACAGCTCCCCGACATCATATGTAATCCGGGAAAGATCTCGTATGGCATTTACCTTTGTGCTTTCCCAATTCAACAATGTCTCGTATGGGGATTCGGCGGCTCTATGAATATCTATCTGAATATGATCCTGTCCATTCCAACGGCAATGATCGGCGGTTGGCTGCTTTATACACTTGTTGAAAGCAAGATTCCCGTGCGCAGACAGAAATAATAATTATATGCCCCATCCATAAATGGATGGGGCACTGTATTTGGTAAATCCATAAAGTTAATCCTGCGCCATCATGATCAGATCCACGAGAGCAGCCAGAAAATCAGAGGATCCAGATGCATCTTATGCAGATTCATTGTCACCCCCACACCTAAACGAATCTTGATACTTACCCCCCGCGGTCTTGTTATCCCAAAATAAGGATTATTTCTGTAATCCGGAAATTTTTCTCTCAGATCTCTCATGAAAAACTGATATTTTTCCCGCATGATCCTGGGCCTGCACCCGTGACCATATGTGATGAGTGCATTTACCATATTCGCCACGTACATATACTCTATCATACGCCTCTTTTCCTCCGGCAGCTGGCGAATCGGAAATTTTTGCATCAGCAGCGTAAACATCTTTGAGACGACATCCTCCAATTTCTTGTCGTATGTCATCCGTCCCGTCGTTGACTGCCTGTTCAGGTAATAAAAATAACCGTGATAGCGAATCATCTTATATTTGACGTTCTGACAAAATACGGCTGTGCTGAAATAAATATCCTCCCCGGCGCGCGCGTCGGAAAAATCAATGCCATTATCCAACAGGAAATCCTTTCGATAAAGCCTTGCCCACACAGTCGGTTGGCACAACAATGTCCACGGGCTGTCCGCAACATCATATTCCTGAAATTTTCCGGCAGTATCTCTCGTATATCCGGCAAAGATCACATCGTAATCCCCCTGCACCGTTTCCGACATAAACCTCTCAATATAATCCTCCGCTACATAATCATCACTGTCAACAAACATGACAAAAGCTCCCTTTGCCTGCGAAAGCGCACGCATCCTGCTCCTGCCCTGGCCAAGATTTTCCTCATTCTCTATCACAAAAATCTTCTCAGGATATGTCTGTTTATACTCCTCCAATATCTTCTGGCTGCCGTCGGGACTGCAGTCGTTGACACAAATCACCTCATAATCTTCGTAAGATTGCTTTACCAAACTGTCTAAACAGCGTCTCAAGTATTTCTCCACTCCATAAACAGGTACGATCACTGTCACCTTTTGCATATATCCCTTCCTTCCCCTTTCCAAAATCCTCTGATATTTTAAGTATTAACATCAATAGGAATGATCAACCCTAATGGTTTGACTCCTCTTCTATGGAAACCTTGCGGTAGTTTTCATACATATCCTTACGAACAATTGCAATCTCCTGCGATAACTTTTTCACCTTGTCCGCAAGATTGCTGATCGTCATCGAAAGAGAAAAGATCACCATAACTGACAAACAAAATCCAAAGAAAAACAACATATTCACTGGTGAAGCAATCCCCAAAACTGCAGCCAACTTATCTAATAATGCCGGCCAGATCGCAAACACGGAAATGCACAGGGCAATCAACAGCCACCCCAGCCCATAACGAAAATCCATCTGCTTTTTCCGCAGCTTATGCACAATATAAATCACTGCCGCCGCCATACAAATTAAAATGATTATCTGAAGTTTAAACGTCATGATCTATGCCTCCCGTCTACCTTTTCATTCTTGCAATCAAAATAGCAAAACTAACTTTAATCATATAATAGATACTCTTTCCCGGTGAAATAGAAGAAACCCCTTCTTCCCTCTCATTCATGATAACAGGAATCTCTGCCACCTTATATTTTTCCGACAGAACCGTGACTACACTCTCCGGTTCCGGATAATCCTTCGGATAATCATCCGTGAACTTCTTTAATAATTCTCTATTGATCATACGCATTCCTGAGGTTGGATCAGTAACGGTACATCGCGTCAACAAACGAATCAGCACTGTAAAATATCGAATCCCCATACGCCGCAATGCCGACGACTGGAAGCCTTCCTTCTCAATAAAACGGGAGCCGATCACCATATCGGCACCAGCCTCCTGCATTTTATCCACCATCTCTTCCAGAAATTTTGCGCTGTGCTGCCCATCCCCATCAAACTGCACTGCAATGTCATAACCATGATAATATGCATAACGGTATCCCGTCTGTACGGCACCGCCAATCCCCAAATTCACCGGAAGGTTCAGATAACTAAAGCCATGTCTCCTGCACATTTCCAATGTCCCATCCGTCGAACAATCATTGATAATAACATAATCGAACTCCGGTGCATTTTCACGAATATCCTGAATCGCCTTCTCCAAATTCCCCTCTTCGTTAAATGCAGGGATTATTACTATTTTTTTCATCTTGAAACCCCGCCTTCCCAAATCCAGACAAAATGTTTATTACAAAATACATCATAATACAATATCATTCCTGCGTCAAAGCATATCATTTTCGATTCCGGGATAGAATTCTACGGATATGCCACCTGATAAATATAACACCCCGCCTCATTGTAAATTTCATCAAACCTGACACCATCTGTCGCCTGTTCCAGTGGTGTGATCGAAAGAATATACTCCGCGCCTGTCTTGGGTATATCACGATACGACAGATGAATCCGCATCCAGTCCTCCTGAATCAACTCCATCGTGGTATCCTCCGAAGTGAAATCCACCGAGACATGCGCATAACGGTTATACACCTGGTTAAACTGATTCTTTTCATCCAATGTCTTCCACAATTCCATATTGGGATACGTATTTACGGAATTAATGGTAGGCGCCCCACAGGCCACCGCAAAAGATGGTAAGATAATGCTGCTGTCACAGGCAATCCATTTTGCATCTCTGTTTTTCTGCACCAGCTCCATGATCTGCTTCGCCGCAGGTTTCGAATAAATAGAATCCAATCCCTTACACAACGGCCTGACATAAATGCCCGTAACCAGACTGACGAATATCACCATGATAAAAACTCTTTGTTTCATCTTCTCTGAAATCGCTGCCACGCATGCATAGGCCACGACAGATACAATGATGCAGCCGGCCGCCATATACAGCCGTCCCATGTAGCCCGGCATATAATGGTTTGATGCCCACACGGAAAAGATACCAAACACAGCCCCCACAACTAGGCCAATCTTTTTTTCAAGTCTCGGCACATCAGTAAACCGCGAAAAGATACACACGAATAATATCACCTGAATATATCCCAGAATATCGACTGCCCTTGCAGATGTAGACATCGTCATCAGCGTAAGCCGTGCAATGATCGGAGGCAATCCAATCGTCGTGTATATCATCAGAAAAATACTGACGATCATCAATCCTCCCACCAGCCAGTCTTTTTTCTTGCTCCTGATCCAGAGCCACAGGCAGACAAGAAAGGATATCGGGAAAAAGCTGATGCATGTCCCGGCTTCACTCGCGTTATCGATATCGACATAGGCAAATTTTGCCGCTGCAATATAATTAAAAAGCTTTTTCAGGGTAAAACCTCCATAATCAATCCTGGAACCCGGATACTCTGTCTGTGTTATCGTCTGAATATATTCTCTGCGCCCTAACAGATACAGCATCAAGATAATGATCGTCATAATCAGCGTGATAATGATCGCCGCCCATTCCTTTTTATTCATTTTTCGAATCACATCCCAGGAATCATGGATCATCCAGACCAGAACAGCTAACACCGTATAACCCAACGGCACCTGCCATGCAGGATATAGCAGCGAAACAAATCCTATCGTAAACAATCCTGTTCCAAATGCCAGTGGTATCTTATACTTCCAACGATCAGAATGTACAAAATGCCAGGCACACGTCAACGCCGCAGGTGTATTCATTAAAAATGAAGGGAATCCCCACCACAGGAAATAGGAAGAAAGAACGATCATGCAAGCGCCGCAAGTCGATAGCACTTTATTTTTTTTCGTTATTATCATGAAAAATTCAATAGTAAATAGAAATGTCAGGAATATCGGAGCATACCAGCCAAAAGAATATCCGTATTCAAGCCCTACACATTCTCTCAGAAAAATATTGATCCAGGAAACAGGATTTACAACCGTAACAGCCGTAATCCGGTTATCATTAATCGTCTCTGTCCCGCGGATAATATCATTGTATTTACCATAAGGATCCTCCAAAAACTGCGTCGAGAGATTAATCGGAGAAGAAACCACCCACTCATCGCTCCGGATCGCACGTCCCTTTCCAATCAGCGGCTGCACATAATCGCTTCCCATTCCTGGTTGTACCGTGTAGTCATACATCGAAAGAGAATCCCCATGATATTTATTGGCCACCAAAAATAAGAGAAGAATTCCTGCGATCAACCAGCGTTTGTCAAACGCAAAGGCATACATTTTCCTAATATCCAAAACAAAATGAAGCAGGATAAAGAAGAAGAGCACAAAGAGCAACAGCATCCTGTCAAACCAGATCCTCTTTCCCATATTTTCCCGCATGCAGCGAAACAGGCGCCCCATCGAAAAACGCTCCGCATTCTCATTCAACTTAATTTGCTGCAGAGAAAAACTCTTCCCACTGTCTGCCGCAATGCTAATCCGCAGGCCCGTTACCTTTCTTCTGATTTCAAACGTCTTCTGTGTCAGTCCGGCCTCCATCACTTTGGAATAAAAAATGCCGGCTTCATCCTCTGCCTCCGTATTTCCGTAGTAAAACTGCAGATATAGGTCTTCCTGCACCGCATCACTGAAAATAACCGTCACATCAGAAACATAGTCCTGAATTTCGTTTAAATAAATCTTTGCATTTTCTGCCTGCGCAGCAAACACACCATTCTCTACGGAATATCCCGTATACTGCAGATCCTGTATCTCGAAACTTTTCTGCTGCATCATCTGACCGTGGCCATAAATCAGATCCTTAGCACAATCTTTTATATTTTGCTGCGTCGGATTGGCAGATGCAAGCAGCATTGCTCCCACCAAAGAAACCAATAGCATCACAGCCACTATTATATATTTTTTCTTATTCATTTTTTTCATTCGATGCTCCTATCCACTAATATAACGATAAACAACCCTGCCAAATCCCCCAAAATACGGCAGACGACAGAAGAACGATTAGTATCAGGTTAATGATTTCCTCCCGCAATATTTTCTTCGCCCGCGATGGAATAGGAAATCTCGTCACCACATATACGAGCGGAAAAATCGCCGGTAATAAATATCTCCCCTGGCAGCCGGCTACCGTATTCGAACCCACGCCGGTAAAATATACATACATGGAAAAGGCTGCCACAGCTCCCGTCACAATGTACACAAAAATCACACCCAGTCTCGACCACCACGGGAAGGACACCTTTTCCTCCTGGCTGATTAATGCACCGATTAAAATCAAAAAGAGATATATTTTTTCACTGATGGAAAGATATCCCAAATATGCCATATTTGTTAAATATTCTCTCCCATATACAAATGGGTTAAGATAACTTCTCAGATAAATATAAAAAACATTCATGACCTGTGCCGGATTTTCCCGCACATACTTTAACTGTTCTACCGAATTCACATCCGCGCTGCTTCTCGCATCACTGACCCCTTCTCCCTGTGTGCTGAGGTTGTTGACCAAAACATTCATAAACGGCAGACAGACAGCCGCCAGGATCACAATACGGTAAAGCCATGCCTGCTTTGCCGTGTGGAACTTGCTCCTCGGCATAAATAATGTGATGCATGTCAACGGGAAATATACCTGTTTTGGCAAAACCGCCAAAAACATTGATACGCCAATAAGCCACGGCGTCCATTTTCCTATTTTCTCATCTGGTCTCTGCCACTCGCCAAAAAATACAGACAATCCAAAAATAGACCACGCAAACAGCCATATGTCATACGTATAATTGCCCGCCATAAAAATATTCGTAGGAATCATCGCAATCAACAACACTACAATTTTTCCTGACCGCAGCCTTTTCATTGCAAAATAGGAGAGCACCGCCAATAATAAAACATTCATCCATCTTCCCAGGAAAAAAACGATATGGAATGGCAGCCCAAGTCCGCGTCCCACAGCCAGCCCTAACGCAGAAGGCAGATACGCAATCGAGACATTACTGACCGGATACTTTTCCATTTCTTCATAATAGCCGGAACGCTCCAGATCATCCAATATACTATTATACCTAACCTGCTCCTCCCGGCTGTAATTTACCTTCTGCAGTGCAATTGTTGCATATTCATTGATAACCGTCATATCTGCTACGGAAATATCCTTGTCAAAAAAGTGGGAATATCTTACCGCATTCTGATAATGTACCTCATCGTCCCAGGATACTCCTACATTAGCCGGCTCTATAAACGAAAACGCGGAGCCAGACAAAAGAATCACAAAGAAACTGATGAGTTCAATTTTTTTCCCTGCTTCCTTATAATTCACAACTACAATGGCAATCAACAGACTGAAAAAAAACACAGCCATTGCAAGTTTCCCCGAATAACGATAGAGGCCTGCCTGTGCCAGGACAAATGACAATAGCAGCCCTCCTGCAACGATACCGCCGAAGATTCCGGCTTTCTTTGGAGAAAAGGACTGGCGAAGCTGCTGATAAAAGGCCGCCGCCCGCTCCTCCACCTTGCAAAGATTTCTTCTGACGCTATCTAAACAGACAAGAACAGCGGACAGAATCAGAACCAGCATCGCCATTGCAAAAAACCATGCCAGTTTGCCTGTTCCCTCGTATCCCTTATCCCAGGCATAATATGCCTTTGCCAGTGTAAAATCTGCCGGAATCGATAAAAGATAGGAATTATATGCTCCGTCTTCCAGATCAATCTTCAGAGTATAAGAGTTCTTTTTCCAGACGCCCTGAGACGAAGTCTGCGTAACATTGCCTTCCTCGTCCAGATAATACAGTGTAGCAGACCGATCCTGATCCGCCTTTTGGCCAAAGGTAAATGTCAGCTGATCTACATTCTCCTCGCCATAGATCTGCACATAACTGCTCTCCTCGCCTGTATACTGAAAATAATTATCCTGCGCCGTATATCCGGAGCTTCCCGCAATCAGATTTCCATATTCGTATACCGACTCACTGCAATAATATCCATCCAGATACAGACTATTGACAAAAACAAACCCCAGCAGCAGCAGAGGTACAAATATCTCCGCAAAATGCCGAAACTGAAGCGGCGTTTCTTTTTTCGCGTTTTTTGCCTTCTTTGATCGATTGGTTTTAGTCTTTATACTCATAACAATCTCCATTCCGCCAGTATACCGGGCTGTATATTACATGAAAACAACAAACATCTGATCTACACTGTAAATTTTTTCTCTGTACGCACTCTTCGTCCATATTTCACGATACTCAACTGATAGGTATCCGGCTCAAGTTCTTCCCGCGGAATCATACAGGTAAAATAACATAAATTGTAGTGCCCCTTTTTCTTGGCATAAATCTCCATCATCTCAGAATACTCCTGCACCGTATCGCACAGATAGCTCTGTCTGCTTCCCTCCAGAAGGAGTCTTGCCTTTTTCCAGTTATTATCCCGACGTCCCTCGTCAAAGCACCATCCACCTACACAAATATAAACGCTGTTGACCTCCAGCATACGTATTCCCGCATTGATACTCTCTCTGTCATGCTCTGCCGGAAGATCCCTCTCCTCCACAGCCTCCAGATGGATATCCTGATCCTTCAGAAGCACCTTAATACTGCAGTCCGCCTTCTGCATCGTAAGATTTGGGCTGTAAAATGCATCCTTTGCAATAAACTGCGGGTGCTCCCGATACAAGTGCTCCCTCTCCTGATACAGTCTGCGCATTTTATCCGGATTTTCCACGTCGCTTCCACGACTCAGCGACTCGTGATGGTACAGGACTGCATCCATTCTGGAGACATTGTAATAGCCCTGTTCCGTCAGCTTAAAACAAAAATCAACATCGTTATATGCAACAGCAAAACTCTCATCAAAGCCTCCAACCTCCTGAAATTTCTTCCTTTCCACCATGAGGCAGGCAGCCGTCACCGCACTGTAGTTATATTCGATCTTATTGCGGCAAAAATAATAGATCGGCGTATCATCAAACTGGCAGAAGCTATGCACCGGTCCCCCGGTAAAGCTGATCACGCCGATATGCTGGATCAGCGTACTGTCCGGATATAAAAGCTTGGCTCCCACTGCACCCACATGCGGCAGGGCGGCATGTCCCGCCATCCGTTCCAGCCAGACCTCATTGGCGATTGTAATATCATCATTCAGGAATAAAAGCATATCTCCTTTTGCCTTCTCCGCCCCCAGATTGCACATCCGCGAAAAGTTAAAATCCATCTTTTCATGATAATAGTGGTATCCATGGCTCCTGCAATACTCTTCGTATTTCTTCTTCTGCTCCGGCGCACTGCCGTTATCTACAGCAACGATCTCATACTGCTGATATGCTGTCTTCTCCACCAACGAATCAACACATCTGGCAAATACGTCAAAGTTATCCTTTGAGGGGATAATGATGCTGACCAGAGTCCCTTCCGGTACATCATAATTGACCCGGTACTGATAAACCTCTTCGATATACTCTACCGATCCCTGCAGCCCTCTTCTTTTCAGGGCATCCTCCTTCGCTTTCTTTGCGGTCTCCAAAATATAGCTCTTTGCTTCCGGGTTCACGGCAGTAGATTCCCTGCGCTCCCTCCAATGATATAATATCTTCGGGATATGACCGATACGATCTGTCTTCTCCGTAAAGCGCAGCGTAAAATCATAATCCTGTGCTCCTTCATACCCCTCTCTGAGCCAGCCAATCTCCTCTCCCAGAGATCTGCGGTATACCCCCAAATGACATGTATACATCAGCGACATAAAGGTATCCGGCGACCAGTCCGGTTTAAAATGCGGTTCATGGCGGTTCGTGCCGTCCTCACTGATCTTATCCTCATCGGAATAGATAAAATCGAGCGTCCTGTCCTCATTTAATTTTCTCGCCACCTCATATAACGCATTTGGCGCCAGGACATCATCACAATCCATAAAGGCAATAAATTCCCCTTCTGCCATTTCGATTGCAGAATTCGTGCATTTTGATATGTGACCGTTCTCCTCCCGGTACAGGATCTTGATCTGCGGTTGATTCTCGTATTTCTGCAGGCATTCTCTGACATTCTGCTGCGTCGAAGCATCATCTGCCAGACACAGTTCCCAGTTAGAATATGTCTGCGCCTGAACAGACTGTATACATTCCTCCAGCTGCGACGTCTCCACATTATATACCGGCACCACCACAGAAATCAGCGGCTCGTACTCCAGAGGCTCTACCTTCCTGATATCTGATTCATTCTGCTTTCTCCATAACTGATATTCCCAGTCGCCGCGCGTCCTCCTGCGGATCCTCTGCACCTTATCGTTCGTTTTATACCCTAAGACAGCAATCCCCTCTTTTGACAGGATCTTCCATGCCGTACCCAATTTCTTTGTCACCTGACTCATTTTAATTCTCCATTCCTGCCACAGCCCCGCAAACTTTGACCCGCTAATTCTGAACAACCCATTCATGGTCAAAATGAACCATCCCCTCAGAAAAGTATTCATTAGCCACCGAAAAACTACGGCAGGCTGTTGCGTAATCAAGATTTACAATGCCATCGCTGTTAAAGATTCCCACGTCAATCACATACTCGCCCGACAACAGTGTCAGCGACGGGATTCGATACATGACGACATGCCTTCCCTGTTCCTGTGGTACCTTCACCTTGTCCAAATTTGTATTTGGCCCGTATACATAAATGCTGCGGTCGGTACTGTAGATCGCCACACCCACCTGAAAATCAACCATATCCGTATCATAGATATCATATGTCACACAAACCTCTAAAGGCTCAAACGATCGAAACTGCGTCTTGTTGATCTCGACGTTATGAATCGACGCCAGACAGGAGGAATCCTTCGGCAGACAGAACTCCCCTTCCTGAAATTTCCTCTCCTCCGGCATCTCTCCATATTTCATGAAATTATTAAACAGATCGACAACCGATGCCGCGTCACCGTCCTCCTGCACCCGGCCCTCCCGGATCCAGATGCCGCGGGTACAGAATCGCTTGATCTGCTCCGTCGCATGCGTCACAAATAAAATTGTCGTTCCCGACTCCCGCAGCTGCTTCATCTTATTGATACATTTAATCTGAAAACGGGTATCTCCCACGGACAATGCCTCATCCACAATAAGAATGTCAGGCTCCACGTTTATAGATACCGCAAATGCCAGCCTGGCAAACATACCACTCGAATATGTCTTGACCGGCTGATAAATAAAGTCGCCAATATCAGCAAATTCAATGATATCCGGTACCTTCTTCTGCATCTCCTTCTCCGTATATCCCATCATCGTTCCATTGAGATAAATATTTTCCATACCGGTATATTCCTGATTAAACCCGGCCCCAAGTTCGAGCAGAGCCGCAATCTTTCCACCGGAACGGATCTCTC
>CAYYGS010000057.1:0-11534 GCA_964471335.1 uncultured Jutongia sp. | reverse complement strand
TGATTTCGCGCCCTACGCCTTTGTGGATGTCTAAATGCCTTGCGGCTTCGATGGTACGATAAATGCCCGCTCCGCAAACTCACGGCAATGCTGCCATCTTCCAGGGTTTCCGGGATCACTTGGCGGCCGTCGGTGCTTATGTCCTGTTCTGTAGGACATTATGCACCGCTACGTGAAGCCACGTAGCGAGAGCGTGTCCCGGAAAGCCCGGAAGCATGGCGCATGCCGCTCAGACAGGCTCTCCGCGGGCATATGGCATCGAAGCCCTGCAAGGCAAAGACATCCATCAAAGACTAAGCGTCTCCATCAGACCGACACCGCCTTCCCGCGCGCTCCCCAAAATGAAAGATGCAAAAATACTGGTGGCAGAATGGAAGAACCATTAAATTTCTGACGGATAAGCGGGGATTATCCTGCGTGGATATGCTTTTTCAGGGGGCAGGGGAATAGATGTGGTATTCTGCTGATGCAGGGCAAAACAGGATTTTGATATGTTTTTGCGGAATCCTGTACTCACTCTCCCAAATTTATGATATTATATTATCAGATTCAAAAGCAGATACTAAATTTGAGGAGGCTTTTTATGCGTCTTAGAAATGTGAAGGGCTCTCAGGAACGTATCCTGAATAATCCCTATACGATACAGACTGATGGCAATGACGGCACTGCATACCGGGGCCTTTGGGCGAAGGAGTATTTCCACAATAACCACCCGATCCATCTGGAGATTGGAATGGGAAAGGGGAAGTTTATTACAAAGATGGCCGAACAGCACCCGGAGATTAATTTTATCGGCATCGAAAAATATTCGAGTGTACTCGTACGCGCTCTGGATCGGAGGGAAGAGCTGGGAACCGATAATCTCCTCTTCCTGCGGATGGACGCAGAGGATCTCACGGAATATTTCGCACCGGGTGAAGTTGCGAAAATATATCTGAATTTCTCGGATCCGTGGCCGAAGGACCGTCACGCCAAAAGACGCCTGACATCTTCCTTCTTTTTGGAGCGGTATGAACGTATTTTACAGCCGGATGGATCTATCCAATTCAAGACAGATAACCGCCCTCTTTTTGATTTTTCCGTTGAGCAGATCCACACCTGCGGGTGGATTCTGGACGAATGCAGTTATGATCTTCATGCAGACGGCCCTGCTCCGGACAATATCATGACGGAATACGAGGAGAAATTCTATCTTAAGGGAAATCCCATCTGCCGCCTGGTATGCCACAAAAAGACCTCTGAATGATAAATTTTTACGTGATAGGTTTTACGTGATAGGTTTTGGTCAAATATTTTTATTTGCCTTTTTGTACCTCTTACTCGTTTCTTTTTACCTGTTATCCAAATCGCATTTACATCTGAAGACACATCCCCTATAATGGACGAAGTTACTGATCACACACTGTGGAAATGAGGATTGATATGAAAATTCTGATCGAGTTGGATAGCTCCCTGTCTGAAAATGAAATACTGATCCGATGTCCCCGTCTCACAGACGACATTTCCCGGCTGGAACAGATATTATCACAAATGGATCCCTCCGGCCAGAAAATAAAATGCGAAAAGGGAAACACACAATATTATCTTTCCCCGGATGATATTTTATTTTTCGAGACAGCGGCCGGAAGTGTAGTCGCCCACACAGAACAGGATATCTTTGATACACATCAAAAGCTTTATGAACTGGAAGAGATCCTGCCGCGCTATTTTATGCGTATTTCCAAATCATCAATTCTCAACACACGGAAGGTATACGCCATTAACCGCAACCTTACCGCCTCCCGTGTCGTAGAATTTCGGGAAAGCCATAAGCAGGTCTATGTATCCCGTAATTACTATAAAGCTTTGGTTGAACAGTTGGAACTCCACCATTACCACAAAAATACAACACAGGAGGTATTTCACAATGAATGATACAAAATTTTCACTGAACAAACTTTTTTGGGGGCTTGTTTTTATTTCTGCCGCCGTCATCTTAGTACTGGGAAAACTTAACATTTTCCCGGAACTCTCCCTGGGACGCATCCTGTTTTCTATCCTTTTTGCTGCGATGTTTGTCCATGGCATTTCCAAAGTCAACTTTTTTGAAATCCTCTTCTCCCTCGCCTTTCTGGCGTGTATTCATGCCGATTGGCTCCATATCACCGCATTGGTACCCGGAACTGTATTGGGTGCAGCGTTGCTAGGTTCTATCGGACTGAGCATCCTCTTTCCCAAAAAGCGCTTCTGGCATATACATCATTCCGGCAAGTCCATATCGGAAACAATCTCTACGGATAGTGATACGATACATCTGGAAAATACCTTCGGCTCCTCGATTAAATATATTAAATCGGAACATTTCCTGAATGCCCATCTGGAATCCAACTTCGGAGAAATGAAAGTATACTACGATAATGTTACCGCCAGCCAGCCAACCATCTACAGCAAAATTAATGTCTCCTTCGGAAGTCTGATCCTCTATGTTCCACAGACATGGCAGGTCAGCAACTCCATCTCCTGCTGTTTCGGAGCAGTAGGAGAAAAAAATAAAGGAAATGCTGTGGAGGGTGCTACAACTCTGGAATTATCCGGAGATGTCTCCTTCGGCAATGTACAGATCTTTTATATATAAAAGGTTTGAAGTTCCACTAATTTTCCTATAAGGCAAAAAAGAAGGCGTCAGGGGGAACTTGACGCCTTCTATCATAAAGGGGAAACAAATAAAAGATAATATGTAAGTTAACAAAATCATTGGAATGGAAAGCTGGGTAATTCCCCCAGAAATCCTTTGAAATGATTCCTGATACAGAGTATAACACAAAAATTCGAAAAACGCCATCCTTTTTTCAGTTTTTTTTAATTTTTTCTTACGAATTCCTTAAAAAAGGTTTGAAGTTCCACTAATGCATAAAAAACATGCTAAGTGGAACTTCAAACCTATAAATAATGCAAAACCGGTATTTACTTCACCTTCGACAGATACCACCGTCCTGCAGCCGAAAAATCCTTCTTGCTCCAGCCGCTTGTCTTGCTGCATCCCGGTGACAGCAAAGCAGACGTCTCATCCTTATTACACAGGCTCCAGGCCGCATAACTGATATTATACTGATTCAGCAGCTTCATCCACTGATTGCCGGATGCCTTATCCAGATTGCCGGTGCCTGATGCTTCACTGATACTGAACTCGGTTGCAAAAATGGGAAGTTCCCGTTTGTGCGCCTCTATCACCTTATTACGGTTCCAATCTTTATGTGTCGCCGCATAGAAATGCAGGGAATACATAATATTTTTGCGTCCTTTGATCGGATCCTGGGCTACTATATCCACGTCCTGCGACCAGGTAGGCGTCCCAACGATAATCACAGCGTTCTTATCTACCTTCCGTATCGTCTTAATCATCTTCTTCGCATAGGGCTTTACATTCCGTCCCCATGTAATATTTCCGTTCGGCTCATTACAGATCTCGTACAGGACATTTTTTTGCTTCTTATATTTCTTCGCCATTTTCCGAAAGAATTTTGCCGCCCTCTTCTTGTAATGCATCGGATTCCCCTGGCTCAGGATATGCCAGTCGATGATGACATACATTCCCAGCTCGGTCGCATACTTCACACCCTCTTGCACCTTCTTCTCCACACTGCTGTTGTACCCCTCTGATTGTTCCGGGTACATTGCCAGCCGGATCAGGTTGATCCCATAGCGGTCACGCAATGTCTGAAATGCTCCCTTATTGACATACTGTGGGAACCATGCGACACCGTGTGTGCTGACTCCCTTCAACTGTACTTTCTGCCCATGGCTGTCAACCAGATTTGTTCCTGACACGCGGAGCCGCCCGTGGCGTCCCACCGGAGTCGCCCCCGCCGCCTGTGTGTCAATCTCCTGACAAATAGAAGTATTGTCCGGTAACAGGGCCGGCGCAATATCGAACATCCCTGCCAGCAGAGAAACAACTAAAATAATAGGTAACAGAACTTTTCTTTTTTTCATTTTCTCCCTCATTTCTGCATTTTTTTGCAAAGAGTGATGTTGAGGTTCATCAAATATTGCAATAAATGCCTCTATGATTTTGCGGCGAGCTGTGCCGGCGGCTTACTCAAAATGCTGTGTACCGGCAGAATGCTAATGACACAATGAACCAGCATTAACGCCAGAATCAGCGTCACCGCCATCCACCACGGGAAGAGCAGGTGAATCTCCAGAGATGGTATTGATGTGATAAACTTGATGATTCCGGTTGTGATTAATACCCCCGGAATACAAGTGTACATCGTAACCAGCAGCATCTCCAGCATATATGCCTTGATAATACTTCCCGCAGATATACCGATCAGACGATATACTGTAAGCTCCTCGTTTCTCGCCATTGCATTTGACTTCACAGTAAAATATATCACAACAAAGGCAAGAATGGCAACTGCAAGTGTCACCAGATAGCCTGCATTAATATTTCCCTTCTGTTCCTTCTCAAAATTCTCCAGCTGCTGCCTCGCGTCACAGACTGCTGTCACACGAAAATACTTCTTATATTCCTTTCCGGCCTGTTCAAGACGGGCAATCGTCCCATCTGCATCATCCGTATAAATCCGAAAGCCACGGCTCGATCTGATATATTCCTTCTTTAGCTCGTCGCATATCTTCTGCGAAAAAACATAAGCCGCACCGGTTCCCTCCGGATGAACACCCTTCACATCAATTGAGGTATAATCAGATAATGGCGGATAGTTTTGACCGACCTCACGGGCCCAGTCCCTCTTCCCTTCATTGCCCATCCAACGCACCATTGACTTGTATTCACGAAATGACTTCTTTGTCATCATGAGCTCGTGGTCCTTCAGCTCCACATCGCCAAATTCCTCCGGATAAAATTTCCGCAGTTCCACATCTGACATCACATAATAGCCCTCATAACACATCCCAAGCATGAGTCCGTCCGTCACATAGATAGACGGTTCCTGTCTGTCACAGATTCCCACGACCTTCAATTTCAGATCGGGAATCAGCGTCCCCAGTTCTGTATTCAGTATCGCATTCTCATTCTGATATACTGCGCCGAGCACACTGCCGCTGTCACGAAAGACGTCGATCAGCCATCTGTCGATTACGATCTCTGTTCGCTTTTCCGGCATACGCCCAGCCAGGATGTCATCCTTCCCCAATTTGGAAAGCGACACGATGTCAAAATCATTGATACGCCCGTTCACTTGCTCCAACTGACGAAATCCTTTATATTGAATATTCAGCACACCCGCCGTCTTAACACAGACATCCTGCATCTCTCCCGCAAAGATATGTTTATCCAGAAAATCTGACACCTGCTCGTTCATCACCTTGCTTTCCCGCGACGAGGACGGTTCCAGCTGCACTGTTACATAATGGGAATCACTCGTAACGATTGTCTTCTGATCAATGACATGCTGCATCATATAATCTGCCAGTGCCAAAACAAGCAACACCGACATTGCCAGCATGATACCCACCACGAATTTATGCTTCTTCCCCATCATTTTAATATTCTCAAGCGCCAGCTTCCAGATCTGCCCTGCTGGAAGCGTTGCACTTTTGCTCGCCTGACAGGCCGGCAGATCGAAAGCAGACGCCTCCTCTACCTGTGCCTTCTCCAGCTTCGGCCGGTTCTCATCCAGCATCACGCATCCGGCAGCCTCCCCTGCCAGCACAAGCGGCAGTTCATCCTGACTCTGAATAAACAGCTTACCGTCTCTCCAAGCCAGCTGCAGCCTGATTTTTCCGGCAGGCTCTTCCTCCCTGTCCCAAAAAAGGGACAGCTCCGTCTGCTCCGATTGCAGTTCTTCCTTTTCCATGTCCCGCAGATAAATATTGGAATCATCCATCCTCTGATAACTTTCTGCCGCCTGGTTGGAATAATCCTTTATAATCCTGCCATCTGCTACCTCTATAATCCGATCCGCAAAAAATTTCGCTACGCTCTTTTCATGTGTTACCAGAATCACGAGACATTCCTTCGAAATATTTTTCAGAATCCCCATGATATTCAGCGTATTTTCCTCATCGAGATTGCCGGTGGGCTCATCTGCCAGAATGATCTCCGGAGACTTCACGAGAGCCCTCGCGATCGACACCCTCTGCTGCTGCCCTCCGGACAGCTGTGACACCTTTTTCTTCTTATACCGCTCCATGCCCAGCGCACGCAGCACATACTCCGTCCTCTCATCCTTCTCTTCCTCTGTTAAATCGAAGATATTCAGTGCCAGCTTGACATTATATGCCACCGTATAATCCTGCAGCAGATAATAATTTTGGAAAATATATCCGAACTTCCGGTTACGCAGTGCCTCGATCTTCCTCGGATCATACTTTGTCACAACCGTATCATCGATAGCGATTGATCCGGAACCAAAAGTATCCAGTCCCCCTATTGTATTGAGAAGTGTCGTCTTCCCGGAACCGCTTTCCCCCAGGATACATACCAGCCCCTTTGTATCAATCTCCAGGCTGATCTCCTGCAGCACATGATTCTCATTTGACTTCCCCTTAAAAAAATATTTATCTAATTTATCTATCTTAATCATACATATCCCCTTCCTTTCACAATTTTGAATGCCCTTCTCAAAATCGAGAAAGTATTAAGGACTCTTTGTCTTATACAGTGACCGATGAAAGAAAAATACGGTCAGCGCCATCAACACAATATTATATACAAGATACAACAGCACACCTATCACGGAATAGTAGGGTAATACCTCCCGCAGGAACGAAAGTCCCGCCACACTTGCCGCTACGACAGCCACGATTGCCACGATCAGCGCAAATATACAATGAATCCCCATTTCCAGATATGTAATCCGGTGCATCCTGCTTCGGCGCATTCCCATAAATTCCAGCACATGATAATTCTTTCTGGTGATTTTAAGAATGGAACGCACAATCAGGATCTGCAGCACCACCAATGCAAACAGCACGACACATGAAATGCCAATCACCTCAAGACGCTGGTATACCTTATCCGAAATATACTCCGTTGTGCTGACCTGGTATGTACTGACCGCATCATAGCCCAATTCCTGCAGCTTCTGAATCACCGAATCGGTCTTACTATAATTATCGATGTAAATGCTTCCCTGTGTACTCTCATCCTGATAAAGCATATAAAATAACTTCTCACTCATCTCAAGCATATCACCGCCCTGTTTTGAGAAATTATCCAGGATCTCAATATCAATGGGCTCTCCATCTACCAAAGTCCCGGAATCATTATACCCCCTCTTAGTGAGCAGTCCACTGCCGGGCAGCGCCTTCTCAAGCTCCATCGGCAAATCATCGTAGGCTCCCGTATACGGCACAGCATAATAGCGGGATACACGCACCTCATTCTCCTTCAGGTCATCGGCAATCAGAGGCACAACGATCGTATTTCCCATCCACCTCTTAAATTGCATACTATAACGGTAATTCATTCGGAAGGAATAGCCGTCCATACCAACGGTAAACATCTGACACAGCTGGTAGTGAAAATATACCTGTCTCGTCTCCTTCTTCAAAAGACCTACAACCTTCACCTTCTGAATCACAAGCTCCCCCGGCTTCCAGACATTATTGGCCACGAAAAAACAATCTATTTCCTGATCCAGAAGCTTCTTGTCCTCAGAATACAGTACGACCTCACGCCGGCTCTCTGGCAGATGGCCTGCCGCAAGATCCGATTCATCCAGACACGTGGAAGACTTCATATAATGGCTGTGATCAAGAAGACGCACTCCCATATCATTGGAATTCTGTATATCCTCTTCTTCCTCTCCGTCCTGCTGTTCCTCGGCCTTGGCTTCCTCGCCTTTCTGTGATGAATTCTTGCCGTAAAATGGATTAAAAGCACCTTTTATGTATAAATCCTCCTCATCCACTGTATCCTCTTCTTTGTCACCATATTCTATTTTATAGTCTTCATCCTCCACGATGTAATAATTTATGTCATTGCAATAGTCGTATAAATCCACCTCTTCCACATGCTCCACCTTACGGAGTACTTCCCGGTCCTCCTCCGTCATCGGCGCCTCATCCGGATGGCGTACCGCAATTCTCGTATCATTTTCCTGATAAAATGCCTCCGTATCATAATACTTCGTGATCCGGTCATCTGCATAGCGCAGCAGCTCTCCGATAAAAAGGAATGAAGTGACTGCTGTGATCAAAAAGAATGTAAAGAATAACGCGGCACGTCCCTTTTGCATTCTGATATTACGAATAGCAAAAAAGGAAGCAAATGCTAACGCACCTCTCCCGTCCTGTCCCGACTGTCCTGTCTTCTCTGTCGTATGATCTGCAGTATTGCTCTGCCCCTGTCTCTCCTCCGTCAGCTCAGCCGTCCCCTCTTGCGGCCGGCTGACAGGAATATCTGTCACAACCTCGCCATCATGAAGCCTGATCTTTCGCGAAACATAAGGCTCTGCCTGCTCATAATTATGGGTGACCATAATCACCAGCCTGTCATGTGACAGCTTCTCGAGAAGCGCAACAACCTGCTGCCCCGTCTCACTGTCCAGATTGCCTGTCGGCTCATCCGCTACAATGATATCTGTGTCCTTTGCCAGGGCTCTGGCAATGGAAAGCCTCTGCTTCTGTCCGCTGGATAGCTGTGACGCCCGCTGCTCTGCCTGCTCCAACAGACCCACCTGCTCGAGGTATTCCATTGCCCGCTCTTTTGCTTTCTCTACGCCCCATCCCTGAATCATCAACGCTGCCACCACATTGTCCACGGCCGTATAGTGGTTGATCAGACTATAGTCCTGAAATACAAAACCGATCTGATTCCTGCGGTATTCCTCCCAGTCATTCTGATCAAACTGGAAGGTCGGCTCCCCCTTAAAATACATTTCCCCCTCATCGAAGAAGTCCAATCCGCTGATCATATTCAGCAGAGTCGATTTGCCGCTTCCACTTTCCCCCGTGATCGCAACAAATTCCCCCATCTGAAATTCCAGGTTAATCCTTCGCAGCGCCTGTGTCACCGATGTATCAGAATAGTAATACTTCCCGACATTTTGTAAGCGTAAAATAGTTTCTGCCATGGTTTGCCCCCTTTCATTTGTTCCCCACGAGAACTCCTTCCGCTGCGCGCTATGCAGAAAAATTCCTCTGAAAACAATATAACACAGAAATCTGAGAAAAAAATCAGGGGAAATTTCACTTAAAATACATTACTTATTAAACATTTTATTCCAATTATTAAATGAAATTAAGGTGTCAAAATTCTCTTCTGACACCTTAATCCTTCTTATAATATTGCGCCTGTGCGTTCCAGAGCCGGTAATACAACCCTTTCTCTTCTTGTATCAACTCTTCATGGCTGCCCCGCTGCAGTGCCCTTCCGCCATCAATCACCAGTATATCATTGCAAAACTGGCAGCTCGACAGACGATGCGAGATATATACCGCCGTCTTCGTCCCCACAAGCTCATCAAATTTGGAGTACACCTCATATTCTGCCAGAGGATCCAGTGCCGCCGTCGGCTCATCCAGAATGACAAAAGAAGTATCGTGGTATAATGCTCTCGCAATTGCAATTTTCTGCGCCTCACCGCCGGAGACATCCACTCCTTCACTGTCAAAATCTGTATAAAGCGGCGTGTCAAGCCCCTGCTCCATAGAATCCATCAGTTCCTTCAGGCCGGCCCTCTCCAATGCATTCCGCACCCTTTCCTCATCATATTCCAATCCCGCCGCCACATTTTGCCCAAGCGGGAACGCCGGTATCTTAAAATCCTGAAATACCACGCTGAAAAGCGACAAATACTCCTCATAATTATACTTTCTGATATTGATACCATTCAACAGAATCTCACCCTCGGTTGGATCATACAGACGACAGAGCAGCTTAATAAATGTCGTCTTGCCGGAACCGTTCCT
The DNA here is from genome assembly GCA_964471335.1 of uncultured Jutongia sp. Lineage (GTDB taxonomy): Bacteria > Bacillota > Clostridia > Lachnospirales > Lachnospiraceae > Jutongia. The sequence continues at coordinate 1,670 of CAYYGS010000057.1, read as the reverse complement.
TCCCACGACTGCCAGTCTCTCACCGATGCGAAACTTAATCGAAAAGTCCCGCAGCACATCCTCCGTACTGCCCGGATAGCGAAAGGAAACATGACGGAATTCCAACTCAAATTGATCATCATCACGCTTTTCAATAGGAAGCGTTCCCTCGTATTTCCGATTGGCAATATCAAGGAAATCGAAATACATTTTCAGGTATTTCGTATTATTGAGCAACGCTACCATCTGCATAATCCAAATGTGAAAATGCATCAAAAATGTGCTGATACAGCCCGCATACATACAAATGCTGCCAATCGTGATCGCGCCCTTCCACGCCAGGATCCCCAGCAAAAGATATGTTACGCTTGACATGACCGCCTCAATTGTACCAACCCATACGCGCCGTTCCTCCTCGCTCTTTTCAATCTTATCTACCTTTCCATTTAAAATTCGAAATAAATTTCCAATATGCTCTGTCAAAAGACTCTGTTGATGAAACATCCGGATATCCTTTGCCGTCTCCCCGTGTCCGACATATTCCTCCGCATAGAAATTATACTCTCTCCAGTACGGCGTCATCTCATCCTGCGCATGAAAGATAGCCTCCTGTGCCTGCTTATTTTTCCGATTGGCGAGAAAGAGAAGAATGCCAAACACCATGCCAAATAAAAGGATAAAACCGACAGACGCCAGAGGACGCCCCACAAAGGCCTGCCGGCTGCGCAAAAGCAGCCTGATAATATAAAATAATGCTACCAGGATATGAAGCGAACGCATAATCACCGGGAGCAGCCGCCAGAAAAGGATATTATATCCCCCTCCGCTCTGTCTGGCAATCAGGTCAATATCCCGCCTTTGATTCTGCACCGACTCCGATTCCATGTATTCATAATCCATATCCAGAATCTTCTGATTAAGATAAATATTTGCCCTCTCCCAAATATTCGATCCACAATAATAATAGTAGTGATCCGTGACCGCCTTGATCACATTGACAACGCCCTCACCCACCACGAGAATCACAACATCCCAGAATATTCTCTCTTCGGGCATGCCTGCCACTATGTCATCAATCAGGCGCGCCAGAAAGAAGATACTCCAATAATCCCGCACAACGCGTATCACGGCCCAGATGACATCGAAGCCGAGATTCCACGGAATCAGTTCCGGAATCAGGCAGATCGCACGCCAATTGATGCCAAGACATTCCCGCAGCGACAGCTTATCTTCTTTAGAATTTTCCATGGTCATTCTCCTCTCGTCTATCCTCATAGAAAGCACATAATCAGCGTTTTCTTTTCCTAATAAAAGAGCATAGAATTATACATAATATTTCCCCTGCAGACAAAACATTTCATAATACTTTCCATGCTTCTCCAACAGTTCCTCATGTGTTCCCTCCTCTGCCACACATCCTCCATCAAGCAGCAGGATACGGTCACAGAATCTCGTACTGGATAATCGGTGGGATACGAAAAAGGATGTTTTCCCTCTGGCGTATTCCGAATACCGATGATAAACCTCATTTTCCGCCAGCGCATCCAACGCCGCCGTCGGTTCATCCAGAATCAGCGTTCCGGCATTCCGGTAAAGGGCTCTTGCAAGAATCAGCTTCTGTCGTTCACCCCCGGAGAAATCTACCGCATCCTCATGGATATTTTTCTCCAGCAGCGTATCCAGCCCCTTTT
>CAYYGS010000056.1:0-12065 GCA_964471335.1 uncultured Jutongia sp. | reverse complement strand
CCCCTCATTTGTAGCATAATCCTCAATTTCTGTATTTCCACATGCCGTAAGCATACTACACATTAATAGCAGCATTACTGATTTCCAATGTTTTTTTCTCATTCTGCAATCTCCTTGTCCTATTTGTTAAATATTAATGCTGTTAGAATTATACAAAAAAAGAAACAAAAATGCAATTTAGTGGTACTTGATGATTGATTTTTCGATCATCTCCTTCCGCAATACAACAAAAATACGGCTCTTCCGACCTATCGAGGAAGAGCCGTATTTTTTTGCCACCAATCAGGAAACCTTTTTCACCGAACTCCATTTTCCATAAGACGATTTTCCCGACGTCTTCGTCTGATAAGCGCGCACCCGCACATAACACTTCTTTCCTTTCCACTGTCGGAGAACCGCCTTCGTTCCCGTCGTGTAAACTGATTTCACCTTTTTTGTCATTTTACGGTTCGCGGCCGCCTGAACATGGTATCCTGTCGCACCGGACACCCGCTTAATTGACACAGTCACTTCTTTCTTCTTTAATGACGCAGCAGAAAGCGATGCTTTCCCTATCTTCTTTGTTTTGTTTTGTTTCTCGTTTTTGTTTTGATTCTTTCCTTCTTCCTGATCTGTGTTTTGCCCTGCCGCAGATGTTTCCTCTTTTTTCTCTTCTTTCTTATCCTGTTGACTCTGCGATTGTGTTGGCGCTGGTGTCTTTTCCGGCGCCTTCGTCGCAGCAGCCTTGACCGCAGACCCTTGCACGGAAATATGATTGATACCGATCTTGCCGCCTGTCGGATCATCCGTCAGGGTGCCTCCGCCCACCGTAGATGCCGTCGTCGCATAAATCTTTACCATGACGGTGTCCTTATTTTTGGCGGCATCGGGAAGCGTGGCACGAATCTCTGTAAACTGCTTATTCTTGGCAAGTGTCACCGAGGCAGAAGAATCTGACAGATCACTGTATGCACCGGAACTCCCTGTCCGATATGCCATTTTGTAACTCTTAGGCCCCTTTTTCGTCGCTCCGATTGCAGCGGAAAAACTGATATCCTCATATCCTTTCGTACTGAACTGTATTTCAAAATAGGGCAGATTTTTAATATCCCACATATTTTTCTTGCCAGCCGTGATCACAGGTGCATACACTTCTGCATTTCCATCCTGAAACTTATCCTCATCACCCGACCACTCCAGCTTTCTTCTGTCCTGTGCATTCAGGGAGGCAAACAGAAGGCCGCTCCCGTGCGTAAATTGATAACCAGTACTTTTTGATCCATACTTATCGGCCAGATCCAAACTAATCTTGCCTCCGGCAATTACATTTTTCGGATCTTTTGAATTTATATATTTTGCTTCTGTATCCGTGTCATGAAGATCCGAATACGAATAATCCAGAGAGGCAATCGTTGTTTTAGAGGCAGCCCCCACCATGTTCTCTCCCGTACCAGACAAGGCAGCGACCATTAACGATCCACAAAGTAAAGCCACAATTTTTCTTCTCATATAAGTCCTCCATTCCGCCTTTAGCGGCTTTTCCTGCCTATAGTTCTTCCGACAGCGTAGCAGCCCGTCCACAATTCACCGTCAAATTTCCATTTCTCGTCCGCAGCGCATCCAGAAATTCCTTTTCTGACTTCCTGTCCTTCTGGATAATATAATATGATATCCGGTACATGCTTCCCATATTAATTGTCCGTACAGACTCCTGCTCCACATATGAGAGATATTTTTCGAAGAGATCATCAAAAATCTCCGTATAATCCAAATCCTCATAAATCGTCACGTGGAGCATCTGCATCTGTTCCCTCCGGGTAAAGACAGGAATAAACCGGGCAATTACCAAAACAATTCCCACCAATACTGTAATAAAAGCCCCATACGTCAGATATCCCATTCCCATAGCCAACCCGACAGTCATTGCCAAAAATATCGTACTGATATCACGGCTGTTTCCCGGCACCGAACGGAAACGGACCAGGCTGAATGCTCCGACAATCGCAACTCCCGTTCCAAGATTTCCATTCACAAGCATAATGACCGTCTGAACCAGCGCCGGAAGGATCACCAGAGACACACAGAAATTTTTATTTCCGTGATTCCGATCCGAACCGATGTAGTAACACAACGCAATCAACAGGCCGCACAGCAGTGATGCACCTGTGCAATATGCCGCCATACGAAAGGACAGCGTACTTCCCGTGTTATTTAGTATACTCTCAAACATTTTATCTTCTTCCTTTCTCATGTTCCATGATGGCAGCATATAATGCCAAATCCGACTGCTTTCTCCTGTTCCTGGCAGCATCTAGACTGATACCGAAACACTCTTGCCCCTGCGATCTTTTAGAAACTCCGGCAGAAGGCACTGCTGGTAGACACTGCCGTATTTTGAGAAGGAAGTCGGATAAATCCGACATTCCTCTATCGCACGAATCAACCAGAAGGGATATGCACTTGCTGTCTTGATCTCCATCATCACCTCGCCATTTTGAAAAAAATTCTCACCTTCCATTCCTGCCATCAGATCCAAACGCTCCCTCCTGCTTCGAATGGCCGCATCAAATGTCACGCGAAGTTCCGGATTCCCCTCTTCATGAAATGCATCCCTGTCATATGCTAAAAAAACAGAAGGCTTCAACGGATAACGCTGCAAAAAATAATTAATCTCGGACAATACCTGTTCCTGTCCCGCAACTGGCGCAATATATCCCTGCTCCAGACCGGCAGATGCCTCTGCCAGTGTCAGCCCTGCACGTCGCTTATAGACAATTCCCTGGTACTTTTTCTTCATCTCTACAAAAACAATCGTATCCTCTTCGGGAACACCATAGCTTCTCAACCGAAGCTTCTCCTTATAGACAGGCTTTTCAATCGAGGAACGGATCAACTCATAATCTTCTGTATCATAATAAAGATTGCATATAACACTATGTGCATACTCATCCCTTACCAAATGCGGAGCAATCCTCTCCCACAGCCTGTGATATTGTTCTCCTGTCAAAAGATATTTCTGTTCCCTGCGCCGGAATACCATATGATACTGCTGCATATTCCTATCCATATTCACGTCCTTCCAAGTCTTAAATCTTTACTGTCTTTGTCTTAGAACGATATCCTTTCCTGCTCACCTGAACAGTTACCCGCATCCCCTTTTTCAGTCCCGAAGAAAGTGGGAATCGAATCGTTCCTGTCTTATTTTTCCCTGCGGCAATTGTTACCGTCTTTTTTTGTTTGCCGCCAGATTTCAAAAGAGCAGAAGACAGAGTCACAGTCACACGGGTTTTTTTCATGGTAACGACCCGAATCGTCTTGCTTCCTTTTTTTGCTGTGATTTTCAGAGGGGAGATATTCTTCTTCCCTGTCTCTTCCTCCTGACCACCTTCTGTCTTCCCAGAGCCTGTTTCAGGCTGAGAAGTCGGCTGGACGGCTGGTGCTTCTGTCGCCGCTACTGTAAGCTGTCCCTCGCCCTTTGGTATCTCCGTCGCCTCCGGCAGCACTACAGGCGGTTCTGTTACCTCCGGCGTCGGAGTCGGATCTTCATCCTTGAATTGATTTTTAATATATCTTGATATAGCTGGTATGTTCGTTGCCCTGCTTTTCAAAAATGCCCGGATATTAGCAGATGTTGCATAGGTCCCCCATCCATGTCCGTTAATCGCCATATCTGCCGTCATATCGTCATCTGTCCCCGGCCACTTCGTCGGAAATCTACGGAAGAACTGATCCAGAATCGGCTGGTATGTCCCCTCAAACAGAGTACAGCGATCCAGTGCCCTCTGCTTTTCGAAAATACTGTCAGAAAACTCCTCCAGCCTTGCCCGGAAGGCATCCCGGAAAGAGCGGTTTGTCATAAGCATCGCAAAGCAGCGCACATTCGGCTTATCATAATTGACAGCCCCCGACTCCCTGGAACCGATTGACAACAGTTTGGAATTTTTAACAGCATTCTCCTTTACATCATCCTTACCGCTGATTCCTCCAAACTCTACATCATAAACTAAAAATCTCCACTTTCCATCTGCGTAAGGAACGGACGGATCCACATTCTTTGTCTTCCACATAGACCAGTTTTTGCCAGGCCAGTCCCATTTATTGTTAATCCATACCTGCAGTGCATAATAATCCAATGCAGAATCCACATCTACAATCTTTGCAAATTCTTCATAATCGCTGTCATCAGCCACATCTGTATGTGTACTTAAAAAATCTTCCATTTCCTGAAAATAATAACTGTCGTCCGTAACACCCTGCGGCAGTTCGCCCTCATCCAGCTTGTATCCAAGGATATGGTTTGCTTCCGCATCACCTTTGTAGATTATCACATCATCCTTATTGACGCCGTGCTTGTTCTGCATATAATTATCGCAATAATCTGTCTGAAGCACATAGACGCCCCAATACTCCCCGTTAATATAGACAACACACGGTCTGGAACTATTGGTATCCACATGGACATCATCCATCAGGGACTGCCAATAGGCATCGGAAAATTTCGTTGTAAACGCACAGTTTCCACCGTTTCTCAATGTAATCTTTTTATACTTCGAAATCGTATTTCCCGCGTCATCCTTCTCATTATCCCAGAATGCATAATGGAAATTGCTTGTGCCGTAATCCTTTCTTGCATACAGTCGAAATCCCTTCTGATAATCAGAGCGAGAGTAATTCCCCTGAATGCGGATGCCGCAGTCCTGCTGAAGCTTACACTCTGTATCGGTACCATTGCTCTCAAAATAATCAATGTGTGTATTCCGCTCCCATTCTCTTCCCTTCTGCTTATAGTTAGCATCCAGCGACCTGCAGTCGTCTGCACCCCAGACCTCGCCTCCATCTGCCAGAAGATCCGACAATGCCTGATCAAAGATATCACCCTTTACATAGATTCCCTTCGCAGAGTCAAACAGATCATCCTTTTCCATACTGATTGACATCACAGACAAATCCATCCCGGAAGCACGACAACTCTCTTCAATGCCCTTGATATGCTGCGCCATATTGCCAATAAAATATGTATTAGTATACACCGGAGAATATGTTCCATCTGCATGACGCGCCGCCGCCTTGATCACAGTACATTTATCCACATCCTTATCCTTGGGAGGCTCAATAGTACTCTCGAATCCATCACCATTCTCATTTGCCCGGACATTGACAGAATCAAAGAGAATCGGATCAATTGCAGCCAGTACATTTGGATCCCCCTCACGGCTCTGAACCGTAATCGTCTCGTCAGAAGCACTGACTCTCGCCGTATTTGACTCATCGGAAGGATTACTTCCATCCGTTGTATAAAAAATCTCCGCCGCCGTATCTTCACTGGACAACTCCAGCTCAAAAGCCTTATCATATACGCCGCTTTTCTGTGAAAAGACCACCTCATCAACTGTCTCCTCCACAGCCTCCGAAGAAGCATCTGCCTGTGTCACTACATCTGCCCCGGACCATTTGCTGCATCCAATCCCTGCCGTCACAATCATGACCGCACATAAAAATGCCAGTCCGCTTTTCCTGTTACGTAATCTCATACTGCACCTCTTTTCTGCAAAGAGAAAACATCCTCCTTTGCCTCCTGCTTTATATCCAGCTGCACACCGTGACTAATTTTAGTGTAACATCTGAACCTTTTATCTACAACAACATTTTATTGGAAATATTCATATTGTTCCATCTCGTTCATATCGGTTTTATCGCCTCCTGCATCGGGTGTGAATCGTCGATAATTTTTCCATTACCATCATGAATGCAGCCGATATCCGATCCCCCAGACAGTTTCGATAAACTCCTCCTCCGTCACCGTCCTAAGCTTTTTACGGATATTGCTGATATGGACATCCAAAGTTTTGGTCTCACCCATATATTGCTCCTCCCACGCATACTCAAAAATCTCTTCCTTGCTGAATACACGCCTGGGATTTTTTAATAAGAGTTCTAAAATTGCAAATTCCTGCCGTGTCACTCCATCAAGCTTCCTGCCGTCCACAGTAACTTCATGCATTCTGACATCCAGGGTCATTCCTTTGCATTGTAATCTTTCCGTTCCCTTTTCCCGCAGATTCCCGGCATGCCGGAGCTGCACGCTGACCCTTGCCAAAAGCTCCTTGATCTCAAACGGTTTTGTCACATAGTCATCTGCCCCCATCGTCAACAGAGACACCTTATCGTTCAAACCATCCTTTGCCGTCAACACAATGACCGGCAGATCTCCGCTGTCCCGAATCTGGGACAGAAGCTCCTCCCCCGTCATTCCCGGAAGCATCAAATCTAAAAGGACCAACTCATATGATCCCTGCTGCAGTAGTAATTTTGCCTCTGTACCAGAAAAAGCCTGCTCCACAGAGCAGCCTTCTCTGGTTAATGCTTCCGCAAGCAAGTCATTAATGTAGCTGTCATCCTCCACAATTAAAATCGCCATTGCTACATCTCCATTATTCCACAATTTCCATCAGTTTTTCTGCTCCCTCTGCCATAGCAGAAGAAACCATCTCACTGTTTTGGGATATTGTAACATTCTGCTCCACAACCTGAGAGATCTTATCAAGCCCTTCCATGGCTTCTGAAACAATCGAAACATTTTCACGTACCATCCTGGCAACCTTTTCTACACTGCCACTTGCCTTTTCGATCTCCCCGGCCATCGTATCAAACACCTCAACCGTCCTGCCTGCAATCTCTCTTCCATCCTCAACCGCGGCAATTGAGCTCGTAACCAGTTCATTTGTCTCTTTTGCAGCCTGTGAACTACGTGCTGCAAGTTCTCCCACCTCCGTTGCTACGACAGCAAAACCTTTGCCCATCTCTCCGGCACGCGCCGCCTCAATAGACGCATTCAACGAAAGCATATTCGTCTGCTGGGCAATCGAATTGATTTCTCCAATCATCTGCCCAATCTGACCTGTAGCATCACTAATCTTTTGGATGGATTCCTCCAGCAGCTTCATCTGCTGTTTCCCCTCCTCCATAATCTGAACAGTTTCCTCCGTGTCCTCAGAAACCTGTGTGGATACATCTGCACTGGTACTCAACTCTTCCGCAAGATTATCCATAATTCTCTTTAAGCCATCCACAGCATCCTCTTGTTCTCCGGTTCCCCTGTGGATTGCATGTGAATTTTCCAGCGTCTCTCTGGACGCCTTCTCTAAATCACCACATATATCCTTAATCTTATCGATTACAACCAGACTGTTTTCCATGTCCTTTTTCTGCTTCTCAAGCAATCCATCATTCTCACTCATTTTTCCCTGTATACTTTCCACCATTTTATTAACGCTGTCACTCAACAATTCAAACTCTGGATTGCCGCCTTCCTGCACATGAATCGAAAAATCGCCTCCTGCAACCTTTCTCATGGAATCAGCCAGTCGGTTAATACCCTGTACAATCTTTTGATCCACCAAACGGTTAATCATAATCAGAAGAACAATAAAGATGATTATCATACTGATGGACACTACCAATGTCTGGTTTAACCGCTCCTTATAATATTCCCCGGATGGCATAAACGCCCCAATCAGCTTACCATCATATTCCTCTGCCACATAATAACCTGTGACACCATTTGCTTTCACCCGTCCTGATCCCGCTCCCGACAGATCAAGCCCTGCCTCCTTGGCCGATTTCCCAATGAGTCCCTCCTCCGGGTGTGCAACAATCGTGCCATCTTCCTGATTAATCGCAAATATGTATCCTTTGCTGCCATATTCAATTCCATTTAACACAACATCTATCGCTGTGCTCGACAGCATTTCTTCCAAAATCTCCGGACGAATTCCTACCTGCACCAGTCCCTTTGCATCCCGTCTGGCAACGCCGACATATTGCATGAGGATCCCTTTCGCTGCATTTTGCTGCGGTTCCTGGACAATCACCTCATCCGGCTTATCGATCAATTCTAAGAAAACGGCAGATTGCTCTCCGCTTCCCATATCAAATCCCACATACTCATCCACCGTACTATGAGTAATAATCCCCTTGTCATCAATGACATGGAGCTCCTCCACCTGCAAATCCTCCTTAATCTGATTCATCTGCTTCTTATCATTTATGATCGAAGGTTTCATTGCGATCAGATCCGCAAAGGCTTTCGTCTTCGCCAAACTGTTCTGCCCCATGGATTCCGTCAGCTTTTCAATTTCCTGCTGATTATTCTCCAGCTTCTCCTGTACGGTTGCCAGTTTTTCACGCCCCGCCGATGTATTCGTCCTATTGGTAATCACTGTCTGCAAGCTGAAAATAGCCAGTACCGCCACCACTATTGCCAGAAGCATATAAATAAACAGATTCTTGGTAAAAATTTTTTTCATTAGAAACCTCCTTGGTATTTATGTTTTACTTGTATTGCGCCACATTCGACTTATCTACTTTTTCAAAGGGCACCCACACATATTTATGATCCTTCGACAGATATTCCAACCCGTCCAAACTCTTTCCCTGTGCCAGTCTGGCAGCCGCTTTCACTGCATAAGTCCCCTGGCCTGTCGCTGATTGGTATACCGTAAATGCCATTTTATCTTCTTCAATAGCGGCACATCCTACATCCGTGGCATCCACCCCGACAATTGTAATCTCATCCGGAGAGATTCCATGCTCCTCACAGGACTGCAGAACACCAAGAGCCATATTATCATTATTGCAGGCAACAACATCCACCTTTTGCCCTGTCTTTAAGAAGACATCAAACTGCGCCTTTGATGTATCCAGATCCCAATCTGCATAATCGTCATAGACATAATTGATCGTCTTGCCAGAATCTTCTAATACTGCCTTAAGCGCATTTGTCCTTCCTACTGCAGCAGGATGAAGCTTCTGTCCTTCCATAATCGCTATGTTGATGGAATCCTGTCCGGAAAATTTTTCCAGAATAAATTCTCCCTGATACTGTCCCGCGTCAGATTCATTGGAACCAGCAAACACATATTTATCTCCCTCAAGGCGTTCCTCATCTGGACAGGAATTCCAGAACACCATTGGCAGATCTCCTGCAGTCACCTGTAACTGCAAGGTCGTATCCACGTCTACCGGATTACAGAGAATGACATCATATCCTCCACTCACCGCCTCGCGAATCTGCGCCATTTGATTTTCCAAAGACCCCTCTGCATCAACCTGTTTTATCTCGGCTCCCATCTCCTCCGCAACCTTTTTAGCTTCATCCATCAGATTCTGTCGGAAAGTATCAGAAGAAGACACCGTCATATACATTTTCACGCCTTTCGCGGAATCTGAATCCGAAGAATTGCTGCAACCGGAAAGCAGCCCTACACACAGCGCCAGACTCAGTATTACACTTCCCACTTTTTTTATATTCATAGTTTACCTCATTTCTACGCTGCCTTTTGCGTATAACGCAATGTTTGTGTCGCAGCGCAGACACAAACTTGCCGAGTGAAAAATTTATTTTTCACTCTCTACCTCCCTTAGATTTTAAACTGTCCAACCTGTTCCTGCAGGCTGACTGCACTGGCTGACAGTTCCTTGGCATCTCCCATCACTGTGCTGCTGCTGTCTGCGATTGCATTTGCCTGTGTCACCATATTTTCCGATGTCATCTGAATCTCTGCTGTGCTGGCTGCCTGTTCTTCTGAAATCGCCGCTACATTTGTTGCGACATCATCCACTTCACTGACCTTCTGCATCATACTGTTAATCAAATCACCGGTATTATGAATATCATTAAAAATCTCATCAAAGGTATGCAGCGCCGTATCAATCAACTGACTGCTGGCATCAATGCTCTCCATGCTCTCTGCTGCCTGCTCTACCGTCTCCTGCACAAGGTGTGTCACATCGCCGATCAGAGAGACGATATTGTCTACCGACTCGCTGCTGGTCTGTGCCAGCTTTCCAATCTCCGTTGCAACAACGGCGAATCCCTTACCTGCCTCACCTGCTCTGGCTGCCTCAATCGAAGCATTCAGAGACAAAAGATTGGTCTCGTCTGCAATATTGCCAATAACAGAAACAATATTGGTAATCTCCTCAGATGCCTTCCCCACATTGATAATCGCCTTGTCCAGCTTCCGAATCGACTGGCTGATATTACCCATCGCCTCATTGACCTGACTCATGTCCTTCTTTCCGCGCTCAGAGACACTCACTGTCTGTTTCATGTATTCCTGTACTTTATTGCTTGTCTCTTTTGTATCGGACACAACCATTGCAAGAGTCGTCGCATTTTCTGCAATTTCTGTAATAGATTCTGACAGCTGGTCTACTGTATGGTTCAGATCGTTCATCGCCTCTGCCTGAATCTTTGCCACATCATTCATTTCTACTGACAAATCATTCGTCGTATTAGACTGGCTGGACACCTTTTCAGAAATATTCTGAATGTCATGCAGCATCCCGCGGATCGACTGAATAAAATCCTCCACACATCGTCCCATCCGTCCAATCTCATCCCGGCTTCTGATATCAACATCCACCGTAAAATCACCATCAGCCATCGTAGTAATCGTATTTGTCAGGCCACGGACCGGTTTTAACATAATATGTACCAGGCGTTCAATAAGTGCAATCAATATAACTAATGCCACCACAGCCACCAGAATCATTCTGGTGCGCAGGCTGTTAACATCCGAAAAGATAATTTCCTGAGGAATATAGGAAACTAAGATCCAGTCTGTCCCCGGCACCGTCTGAAAGCATGTCAGATTCCCCGCAATTTCTTTCCCCTCATAATCTCTCTTTTCAAAAGATTTTGCTACACCTGCCATAAATGCATCCTGGCTGCCGGACTCCAGCTTAGTTGAAACGAGATTTGTGTCACGGTGTGCTAAAATAGTACGATCCCTGGAGTCTACCAGAAATGCTTCCGCATTATTCATTTTAACGAAAGAATTTACAATAATTGTGATTCGTTCCAGTGAAACGTCTGCCGAGATCACTCTCACATCGTCAGAACCATCATTAATAATAGCAGAGGCGCTGACCTGATTGACCCCTTCCTCACTCTGGTACGCCGTACCATACCGCATATTGATACGGGATAACCCCTCTGTATACCATGTCGCATTTTTCACATCACTATAAGCAGCTTTTGACCCCTTTGCCTTCATCACCCTGCCATCTTTATCCGCCACATACATTCCATTCGGATAATTGGCATTATAGCCGCAAGTTGCATCTAAAACCTTCTGCAACGCTTCATCCGATGGCTTTGTCTGCTCAATTGTCTGCTTTACAACAGCAAATGCAGACAAATTCTCATTCAGCCAGGCGGCAATGCTCGTGGACTGATAACTGATCGATGATTCCAGCAGATCGGACGAATTCCTCTGGATAATCCCACTGGACATCCGATAAGACAAAGAAATCATCACCACAACCATAACTGCAATCACAGGAATCACAAATGCGATTATCTTAGTCTTAATGGAGACAGTACTCTTCTCGTGCTGCGTCTCCCTGTTACGTTTTTTCATATGTCCCTCCTATAAATATGATACAATCATTAATTTTTATAATTAAAATATATCATATCCATCCCTATTAGACAATGAAAATATCAACTCAACTCCCTCCGAAACCACATCCTCTGCTGCTACCTCTTCGCCTTCCTGTATCCGGCATCCTGCGCCTCCTGCTCTGAGCGGAAGATGACTAAATTAGCAGAATCCGCCATTTCCTCATAAGCAGCTTGTCCGGGGCAATGATAAATCTTTGATTTACTGTTTCCTCGAATCTCTATCTGCTCTGTCCCTGAACCTGCCCTGTTCTGTCCGCCTTTCCTGTCTGCATCTGCATCGGTGCCTGTCTGCGGAGCCGTTCCAACTGTCTCTTTCCCCCTGTCCTCTCTGCTGTCTCCGGTTGCATAATCAAGATGAATTCCCGGCTGTACATTATACACATATACGTTAAAACAGATCCCCTCTCCTGCATCCTCCACAGAATATGCCTCTATTTGCACGCCACTGGCCAGCAGGTTCTTCCCCTCAAACATCGGCGTCACTCTGTAGAGCACATGATGACCAGTCTCTTTTACATACTCTGCAACCATATTTTCAAAAGGCAGCATCCCTTCCACATTCATATAACGGGTGCCTGTTATGAGATTTCTTTTATTTGCATTCTCTGCCGTCAGT
>CAYYGS010000055.1:0-12084 GCA_964471335.1 uncultured Jutongia sp. | reverse complement strand
CATATGCGGATACAGAGCGTAGTTCTGGAATACCATCGCGATATCTCTGTCCTTCGGCTCTACATCATTTACAAGCGTGTTGCCGATCCATAATTCACCGGAAGAAATCTCCTCCAATCCTGCAATCATACGAAGTGTGGTAGACTTACCACAACCAGACGGTCCTACGAAAATAATGAATTCCTTGTCTGCAATATCCAGATTAAAATTCTTTACTGCGACAAATCCGTTCGGATATGTCTTTCCAATGTTTTTTAATGATAAACTTGCCATTATACGTTCCTCCTGCTTTCATAAAATTATGATGTTAAGGCGCTTTCACCTTCTGCGCTTAACCTATGATCTATGATACACTATCGCTATTTCATTGACCATAGCATAAATAGCCAAATAAAATTTTCCGCTTTTGTGCAATGCGTATAATTTTAATTTTTTTCGTTCAAATCGTCAAAAAAACACCCCGCAAACCCACCTATGACTGTCCATTTTTTACAAACCCCTCGCCAAGAACTTCCCTAACATCCGAAATAATGACGAAAGCTTTTTTGTCACATTTCCGCACGAGCTGGCTAAGTGTGACGATTTCTTTTTTGCCAACAACACACAAGAGTGTTTTTTTCTCCTTTTTTGTATACATTCCCGTGCCATCCAGCACTGTCACGCCTCTTTGCATACTGCGCATAATCTCTTGCCCGATGCATTCATAATCATCCGAAATGATATAGGCCAGCTTGGCGAATTTTCCTCCCTCCACAATCGCATCAATGATCCGCGCCGATGCATAAACGGAAATCGCTGCATAAACAGCTACATTCACACCAAAGAGAAAGGCACCCGTCAAAATGACGAGACTGTCTATAAAAAAGAGAATCCACCCCAATGGATAGTAGGGAACATAGTGATGAAGGATCGTGCTGAGAAGATCTGTTCCACCGGTGGAATAGCCGCGCGAAAAAACAAGTCCCAGCCCTGCCCCATTAAAGAGGCTGCCTACAATCGCCGCCAGCAGATAATCCTTCTGTACCGCCTGTGCCGTCGGGATCAGGAATAGCGCAGCAGTAAAACATAGGTTGGCAAAAAGAGTTCTTCCGATGTATCTCTTTCCCTTAACGCGCATCCCGGCCAGAAAAATCGGAATATTTAAAAGCAAATTAGAACACCAGATAGGTATTGGTCCTATTTTCGAATGCTCTGTCAACTCCTCAATGACGATGGCAAGCCCTGATACGCCTCCCGTCACCATGCCGTTCGGCTCAAAAACGACATTTACGGCCACTGCCATACATGTCGTCCCTAAAAGGATAAAAAGATAATCCTCAATTTTTGCAAACCATCTTTTTTTCTCTTTCATAGCCTTTCTCCTTCCTGACAGAAAGGTTTAAAGTTTCACTACTACATGAAAAAACATGCTAAGTGAAACTAAATCAAACCTACTAAAAAAGGATAATGATTGCCTATCTGCCATCATTATCCTCTGAATCATCAATAATTTCTGTTACCTGATTATTATTGTTATATTGTGTAATCTTCTTACGGAATATACGTGCCTTCACATCCTTTTTCACTGATTGCTCCCGAACCAGCCGGCTGTATAGTCTCTCCAAATGCAATTTACCGACCCATGCCGGCGGTTCCTTCCTCTCCGCAAATATGATTCCTGCCACACCGCCGATGGCAATGCACAGGCGTGCATTTAACAGGGAGGAACGCTCCATGATCCACTGCTCCTGTATGCCTGTAGGGAGATCTAATAATATCATATCAGGTGTACGGCTGTTAATTTCGTTCACTACAGCGGCGTCTTCCCGCTCGTTGTTATATACGCAGCTGCCTACCAGACAAATCTCCGGCTGGACACTCCGGCAGTAATCCTGCAGTTTATCCACCCCCGACTCGCTATCGGCAATCACATAGACTGTCATATCCTGCTTGGTGAGATTTTCCAGCATCATTCCCAGACTCCGGCAGCTGACCACCATCCCGCCTGCCTGCAGCACATCTACGTGGTGCGTGGTTAAAAGCGCTTCCTCGCCGGGCAGAAGCAGCTCCGACTGTCCAATGAGGCTGCGGTACTCTTCATCCTCCGCTGCCTTGTTGAGCATATCTGTCGAAGCAAACAAGATCACATCCAATCTGTCATCTGCCAGATACTCATTCATGTTTTGGATGAAGACGTCATTACTCATCATATCAACGTCAACACCTAAAATTTTTACTGTTGCCTGCATAATCCTATCCTCAATTGGCATCGACCGTACCGAGTATAATCTCGATATCATATCCCTTCGTGACATCCCCGACTACGATCTCAGGATTCTTGAAATATTGCATCAGATCCTGTCCCATGCCATCTTTCTTCACGACGATCCTCGTCTGTGTCAACACTTCCTGTGTATAATCACCCACTTTTGGTACATTTAATCCGGCATTTACAAGTTCCTGCTGTTTTGATGAGGCCAGACCGGAGATCCGGCTTCCGTTCAAGATCAATATCTTTTTATTTTTGGAACTGATTGACTTTTTCCTGCTCACCTTACCAAAGTTCTGCGGCTCGGTATACGGCTCGGAATTATTCTCCAGCTTCGATAAAAACGCCTTGGCAGAAATTTCATCAACCGTAAAAAGCTTTCCGTTAAAACTTCCCGGAATTCCCCAGTAATGATAATTGTCGCAATTCATCTGAACATAAGACTCCATATACCCGATTTTATTATATACCGTCAGATTCGACATGATATCTTCCTCTTGGGCATACTGCGCCTTAATATAATCCATAATCTTGCTCTCATCGCCGGCAATCGCCTTTAACTGATTGGCATAAGTATCGCTGATCACAGATACTTTCATTGTCACAGAGCTGGAATACTTTTTCTTCTTCCCCTGTTCAGCTTCCGGCGAAGCGGTCGCATCTGCTGTCTCCTCCGCAGCATCCGATATCTTTGTATATGTTGTCGTCATGGGACGGCTCTGATAATGACTTTTATAGATCTCATCTGAAATCACAGTATAATAGCTGATCTCAGTTCCCAGAAGTCTTTCGATGATTAATTCAGAATATCCGAAGGCCTTCTCATCCTCCAGATTTGCAAAATAATGCCTAAGCTTGGCCAGACGCACGATCTGCGGCACCTCCTCATCCACCTCGCAAAGCTTTTGGTACATCTTTGCCGGAATGATATAATCCGTCCTGACCGGGATCGTGATATAATCCATATTATTTGTATTGGTATTGCATATCTCCAACAGCATATGCGTGATATTTTTCTTCTCATTGACTACATAAATAAGATTTTTGGAAACCGTATCCTTCTGCGCCTGATCCAGAATCTCCTCAAGTTCCTGCTGCTTGACGTCCAGCTTCCCCTCCTGCAGACGGCGCGACAAAACCTCGTAGGATACCTTATAACTGATCACGCCAACGCCTAGGACAGACAGTATCACCACCAGGGATTTTAACAGGCTTTTTAAAAAAAACATTACTGCATTTTTCTTCATCTCAGTACCTTTCTTCTGACATTCATTTATCTATCTGATTGCAATTATTATCAAACATACGCTTCATTATACCAAATCCCCACACTTATGTAAAGCCCTGGTGACATCTGCATCAGGATATGCGCATCAAGATAAACGCATGGTAGTAATATTTTGCGCAAATTTTTAACCTGTTATTCTGTGGAAACTGCTTCCAAAACCGTGATCTTCATTGCCTTCCTCGCCGGAAAATATCCCGATGCCACTCCGATGGCAGTAGAAAACAGGATCGACAGTATCAAGAGGCCGGCAGACAGTACCGATATCGCCCCCTCAAAGCCCATCCGATGCACAGCAATATAATTCACAGCCGCAGAAATCAACAGGGACAACAAAGCCCCCAATATGCCGCCAGACAATCCAAGGATGGCCGCTTCACACAGATAGATCCTGCGAATGTCACGTGCGCGTCCTCCTAATACTTTGATGATTCCGATATTCTTCTGCCGTTCCTGGATTGCCATAAACATGGTATTGGCAATTCCGATCGTCGCCACGAAAAGTGCGATCAATCCGATCCCTGCAAATACCGCCTGTGCCATCCGTATATTTCTCCTTGCTGTATCATACAGCTCCTTATTATTTTCCGTCTTAAATCCCATTTTCTTCAGCCGCTTTTTTAATGCAGGTACGTTCTCCACATGATCTGTCTGCACCCTGACAGAGGTGTATGCCCATTCCCTGACGGGCACCCCATTCACCTTCGGCTGGCCGGGAATATTGCCCCTCCCGTATTTATTCATCAAATATTCCTGAAGCAGTGCAATATCAGTCAGCGCCTCATCACTGTAAGTACCGTCGCCCTGACCGCCTCCGGCGAGCATTCCGCTGACCTTAACAGACATACGCACAAAGCCGAACATCTCCATCTCCGCCTCATCGGAATCATCTTCCGAACCTGCATCATCCTCCGCAAATCCGGGATCATATCCGCGGTATTCTGCTTCTGGAGCCTCTTGTTCGCCTTCCCCCTGCTGCTTTAATGTTGCACTTCTGATATATTCTTCCTCCCCTTTTTCCTGTTCTGTCTCCTCTTCCTGCAGCACGGGAGCCGTCATTGCCGTTTCATCCAATATGCTGACCTCATTGAGTTCCCTCCGCAAATCAATATCGGGAACCTCTCCCGTTGTCGTATAATCATATACCCTGTTTCCTTCGGTATAAAACATATTATATTTCACACGGGCTCCAACGACCATCTGCAGGGCAGCGGCAGAATCCTCCGGCAAACTGCCCTCCCTGAGAGAAATTCTCTCCAGCCTGCTGCGTTCTATGCCAATCAAGTTCATTGATCCGGTATATTTCCCGTATGTAAAATTCGCCTGAAAACGAATCTCCGGACTGACAGAGGCGACATGGGACAAGGCCGCGATCTCCTCCACCCGCGACTCTGTCAGAAGCTTATCCCTGTCCTCCGGGGCAATATTTCCAGACTTTTTTGCAGATACTGTTATGACCGTCGCCGCGTTTTCTCCGCTAAATTCCTTCATCATATAGACTCTGTAGCCAATGGCAACCGAAAGGAACGCAATCACAGACGCGATGCCGGTCATTACGCCAAAAATGGTCAGAAATGTCCTAAGCTTTCTCTTTTTTATATTTTTCATACAATAAAAAAATATATCTGTCCATTTCATACTTTACCTCATTTTCCCACATAATCACACGGCCATTCGAAGCCCACCTCAGCTTTTGCGATATTTCAAAAACACACCGCATCCGACAATACACAGCACTGCAACCAACAGAGCAATCACCTGCTTTGGCAGCGGCCCTGTGTCTTCCGTATCTGTTTCCTGTGACAACGCTTTTAAATCTTCCGGAACCTCTTCTTTCACTGCGATCCTCACTTCCTTTTCGTAGCTCTTCTTCTGTCCGGAACTGCTGACGTAGGAAACGATGATCTTTGCATTTTTTCCGCTTCCCTCCGGCGTCCGCTGAATACCCTGCACATAGATATCTGCATAGCCGCTCGAACCGCCTGCAAGCTTCCCGACAAAGGCCTTCTGAGCACGAAAATCCTCTCCCTCCAGCCGGACCGTCACATTACGTACCGTATTCTCGCCTACGTTATTTACTGACATCGTAAGATCACCATCAGTGCCGGCGGTAAGCTTTTCCGGCTTCCGGACATCTGTAATGGAAATTCTGTCCTGTACGGTAATCGGTATCGTGACATAATCCGTCGCCTCATACCGATTCACCCGATTATCCTCGTACTCTGCAAAAGCACAGAGCTGGTAGGGCTTTGCCGTCAAATCTGACGACGCCTCCAGAAAGAATGTAATCTCTGATGTGCCGTGCGCAGAAACAGAAGGAAGAAACGTGCTGCCAATCCCGTCTGCCGGGACAAATTCTCCCTTTCCGGACGATACGGTATATTTAATATTGCGCAGTACATTATCCGATGTGTTGCGCACCTGCAGCGTAATCTTAAATTGATCCCCGGGATATATTTTTTCCCTGTCAAATGTACGTCCTGTCACCATGAGTCTCGGAACAGATACCTTTTTCTCTTCTTTTTTCTTCCCGGTCTTCTCCTTTTTCTTTCCTGTCAGCTTTACGCCGATCTCCTTTGTCAGCTTTACTTCCTGTCCATCCTTCTCATAATATATATCAAAATGGATCCATTCATAACCGGTCCTTACGTCATCCTTCACCCGGAAATCATATCGGCAGTCCAAAGATTTCCCCTTTCCGTAAATTACCTTATATGCCTCACTTGTACTCTGAAAAGGAAATTTATTATCAACTGCCGGCACAACAGATTTAATCGTATATTTCCTGCTCTCTACCTGAAAGGATACCGGACAGCTGCCGGAATACTTTCCCTGTGGCGAGTTTTTCATCCTCACAGTAATATCGCCGTTTTCCGCGCTCACCTTCTCCTTCTTCGAAGCAGTCCCCTGAATTCTGATGTCAACACTCTTCTCAATGCGATAGAGGGAATCATACTTTTTCGAATTGCCAGCCAACGCCCTGCGCCGGTAAAGAATATAAAAATGCGCCTTATAATAACCCGTACTTAAATCTTCTTTCGCCTTTAACTTCCAGGAACAGGACAGACTCTTCCCGCTGCCGGAAACAATCTTATATATCTCATCCTCTGATACAAACGGAAAACTATCTGCCTCGTTGTTGATCCACACCTTTTCAATCTGGTCAACCTCATATTTTTCTGTCGTATTTTCCGCACCGGACACATCAAAAGAAAGCGTCACCTGCGCACCCGCCCGGCTTCCCTTCACATTCAAACGGCTTAGCTGAATATCAAGGCTCTTCCCTGACAGATATTCCTCTGATTCACTCGCACTTGTGGCATCCTCTGCCGCAGCTGCGCGTCCAACCGCGATACCCATGCAAAAGATCAGAACCAACACTGCCAGTATCTGTCCTTTCTTCTGATTCCCCCATTTCATGCAATCATCACATCCTTCCCCTTCCTTTTGCCGATGTTTTCTGCTGATTTAGAAAGCATTATGATCTTCTGTACTTTCTATCCTTCCATCTACCACCCGTAATACCCGGTCTGCCCTCTGTGCCAGCGCCTCATCATGCGTCACCATGATCAATGTCTTCCTCTCTTCGGCCACAATTTTCTCCAACAACTCTATCACTTCACCTGATGTGACAGAATCCAGATTGCCCGTAGGTTCGTCTGCCAGAATCAGCCTCGGCCCGGTAATCAGTGCACGCGCTATAGCCGCGCGCTGCTTCTGTCCGCCGGAAATCCGGTCCGGCGTATGATTTCCGACATCCTGCAGCCCCAGTGCCTCGATTAACGCCTCGGCTCGTTCTCTTCTGCCTCGCTTCCTCTCCCCGCGCAGCACCAGCGGAAATTCAACATTTTCCAGCACCGTCAGCTCCGGCATCAGATAAAACGACTGAAAGATGAAACCAACATTTTCCCTCCTGTATTCTATGTACTCCTCTTCCTCCTGGCCGATCTCTTCCCCAAAGACACGAATCGTTCCCCGATCCGGGCTCTCAAAACCTGCCAGGAGATTGAGAAGCGTCGTCTTCCCGGAACCCGATGCCCCCGTCACGGCACAATATTCCCCCGGTTCGACACTCAGGGAGATACCCCTGATCACCGGCATCCTCTTTTCCCGTCCCAGACGAAAGCTCTTATACAGGCCTGCGGCCTCCACAGCCTTCACCCCCACAATCCTCACCTCCCATTACGATTCTTTGGCAGCTTCACAAACAGCCCCTCACAAGCAAGCCTGCTTGGTTCGCTTATCATTATATCTTGATTTAACTATTTGCACGGATATAATAGCAATATACATCTTCCAGATTAATCTCTGACATCTCCACCAGACATTCCTCCGGCAGGTCATCCCCGATCACCTTGATTTTTAATTTATCCGATGTCTGGGATATCGTTCCGGTGCAATACCTCTCCTGCACTTCCTTGATCTCCTGATACTCGCAGGAAATGGTACCGACCTTCCCCAATACGCCGCGAATCAGCTCCTGCGGACTCCCCGACCGGACAATATTACCCTCTTTCATGAGAATCACATCCTTTGCAATACACTCTATGTCGCTGACGACATGCGTTGCAAATAGGATAATCATTCTCCCGGCATATTCTGCAATGTAATTCCTGATATTGATTCTCTCCTGCGGATCAAGCCCTGCCGTTGGTTCATCCAGAATGAGCAGTTCAGGTTCTCCGAGCAGCGAGGCTGCCAGCATGATCCGCTGTTTCATACCTCCGGAGTATGTGCCGATTTTCTTCTGTCTGACCTCCCAGAGATTGACCACATGAAGCAGCTCCTTTATTTCCTCAGAAGCCTTCCTTCGGTCCAGACCCTTTAAAACTGCCATATAGGACAGAAATTCGGTTCCACGGTAATCCTCATACATTTTCTGCTGCTGCGGCATATACCCAAACCGCCTGCGAAACTCCCGGCCCATCTTCAGAACCTCCACACCATCACAAAGAATCTCTCCCGATGTCCTTCGGATACTGTCTGTAATCAGGGAAATCAGGGTGCTCTTTCCTGCCCCGTTCGGCCCAAGCAGTGCATAAATTCCCGGCGTCAATGACAAATTCACGCCGCTTAATGCAAGCTTATCTCCGTAATTTTTATACAATTCCTTAATCTCAAGTTCCATAAGCCTCCCGCTTCTTCCTCCATCCATATCATAAACAGCTGCACCTGTTACCTAAGCCTGATCCTGCTAATTTAAGTTGCCAAGAAATAAAGGATTAAACGCTGCCATTTTCAAAAAATCAAACCCCAAAAGAAATAGCAGCAGTGGTAATACAAAGATCCCCAGCAGGACTATCACCAGCATCACCATGCTCCTGACCCTCCCGGACAACACCATCGCGGCAAAAGCAACCATCAGAAATCCCATGAAGCGAACGGCATTCACAAAAATCAAATATTCCCGAACCGAAAAGGAATGAAATATTTTTGCGATATGCTCCATACTGACAACACAGCTGTCAAGCCCTGCCGTTCCATATGCATCAAAAATACTGTAATACCAGCTGCCATACACCGCCAGAAAAACGATCGTACTGACAAACAACCCGTAGATCACACGGGATGCCTGTACCCGCCAGCGGCCTTTCCCTGTAGAGTGTATGAGTGGATACATCCCTGACACATAATCTCTGCTATACACGCCTGCCAGCAGTATAATCATAGCCACCAGACATTTTAGCGCGTGAAGCGCATCGGCATTTCCTGCCGTCTCTGCCCCCGTCAGCTTCTGTAATCCTCTGTCATAGAAAAAGGCTCCCTCATCCAATCCCTTAATATATGCGGCATGGATATATAGCTGTTCTGCCGCCTCACTCCTCTGTAACACACCACTGTACTTATTACGTATATCCTGCATTTGGAGATCGCCTGCCTGCTCCATCTCCTCCCGCATCTGCAGCCTGGCGGCATTGATCTCATTTTTCCACTTCAACACCTGTACCTGTTTCTCATCGGTACAACCTCCCTGGATCTGATCTATGTAGTCCTTGTAAAAGACATCACTCTCCGTATGATAAATCGATGCCTGTGGTTCGTAGGAAGCAATGATAATCACGAAAAATGCGGCAAGAAGGACGGCAATTCTTTCTTTCTGAAATATCTTTTTGCACTCCTGTGCAAAAAAACTTCTGACAACAATTTGTTCCCTCTTCCAGAGAAACCCCCAGCCCCTTCCGGCCCGGACTGATATATCTGCCGTTCCCTTTTGTCTCTGAAATACTGTCACAATCACCCACGGCAGGATCAGCAGACTGCCCAGCGTAATAATCAGAATAAGATTCTGATAGGGCGCAGGATAACCAAAGACACAAATATTCTGATCATTGGAAAAGACTCTTCCCGTGTGCAGGAAGGCAACCGGATTCATATTTTTCAGCACCGACAGCCTGCTATTGGCATCAATGCCGTAATAACACAAGCCACTGAGAGAAAAAACGGCCAGCAGTGCAAGATATACCTCAATGTTTCTCCTGCAAAGCACCATGAAAAGCAACAGAAGCATCACGGTCAATGACAGGATCAGCCACTTATAGAGAAGAAACAGGAGTATCGCCTCCCAGACCGTCCCGCCGATCCCCGTCCCAATATATCCCCTGACCGACTGCAGGGAACGATTCATATCGCCAAGTCCATATATATACCAGCCACAGAGGAGGTTCGGCGAATACATCAGCACCACAATCTCTGCTGTCAGCAGAAGGAAGGAACCAAGCTTCGACAAAATAAAATGCCCTCTTCCCTGATACGTCGTTTTAATAAAATCCACCACGCCCCGTTCTTTATCGCGCAGGAAGAACATCACCATTGCGGCCAGAAGCAGGAAGAGACTCAGAACATCTGTCCCAAAATTTTCAAACACAAGTTTCACGCCGCGGGAAGGCGCTGCTGTAATCTTCGTCCCACAGAAACGACGAAGCCGCCGCAATGCCTTTTCTGCACTTCTCTTCTGGTAGCCCTCCAGCTTTCCGAAAATCGAAACGCTTGTCTTCAGACGATATTCCTCCTCCTTTTGTTCATAATAGTCTGTAAAATCACCCACATATGCCAACTCGCGCGACAGCATCCGATAGGTATTGGTATCCATATCGACATCATATTCCTTCAGCTGCCCATTCTGAATCACCTCTGTAATCTCCCGCAGCTGCCGCTCATCATACTGTGCAATTTCCTGAAATACCCGTTTGTAATTCTGTGCCGACAATTCATTCCATGATGTCCGCGTATATTCTCCCCAGAAGATCATCATGCTGTTCACACAGACAAACACCAACAGGACAGGTAAAAACACAGAATCCCGCAGCATTCTCTTATGCTCCGACCAAAACATCCGGCATCCCCCCAAACATCGCAGTGCCGCGCCCCGACTCCTGCCCTGCGTCATATTCCGATCTCTCTTACTTCTGAACCAGCACATTGTCTTCATCCGATTTTTGGCTCTGTTCCTCCTTCTTATCGCCACCCAGTTTCTCTACCCCCGTCTCCCGAAAATCATCAAATGACAATGGCAGGAAACTCATCTCCTGGCTATTTGTATCTATAAATAATATTGTCTTCGAACATGCGCCATCAATAACATAATTCGAACTGTCGCACAGATACAATGATTTCTGCGACTTCGGATCGAAGCAATAATACCCCAGCTTATTCTTTGAAGAAGTCGCGTAATAAAGCCGTCCCTCCGGATCAACCGCATACAAACGAACCCGGATATCCTGCCCGTCATCCGCTGCACCTTCCAGAACGATGCCCTGTGGCTGTGGCAATACATCCTTCTGGCCGGAAAAATCTGCCAGAAAGGCATCTCCCGCAGCATCAAGATAATACAGCCTGTTACAGCGGTATAATGCCAAACTGCATCCTCCCTCCGTCACTGTATTAACGGTATCGTATGTTTCTAAATTATTCCATTTAATTTTGATATAGTACAGACACGTATGCTCTATATCGTAGGCCTCTCTCTTACTATCGCTAAGCTTTGCCGCCTCTTTCGAATCGTATTTTGAATCCTTGCACATCAGGCAGGCAGAGAATCCATCTTCCTCTAACGTCATCCCATCTATCGCGCTGATATAGCTTACATTATTTAACTCTGCCTCCGGCAAGATACAACGGGAAGATTTCTCCGTCTCCCATTCATATACCAGAAATCCCCATCTCGCCACACTGCTCTCTTTCCATTTCCCACTGACATTATCAAGAATCTTCTGACATTTCATTACAAGATATTTTTCATTTGCCCAGCACTCACTTATGAACAAATCGATGGAATCCTTGATCTCCGTGATCTGTTCCCTGTTATCCCCGTTCAGGTCCTGTCGGTAGATCCGATAATTGCCAAAGTCTTCCTCTGTATCCTTCCCCAGTAAATATAATGACTGCCCCTGCTGAATCACGCTCTCAAACTCATGGGCATCCGCCTTGCACTCCGTCTCCTCGTTCTGATCATAGGACTCATGGGCGCAATTAGCACGGTCGCACACAACAGAAGACTGCCTCGTCTCGGCATCTGTAAATTCCAACATGCCCTCCCCATTAATATAGAACA
>CAYYGS010000054.1:5731-12093 GCA_964471335.1 uncultured Jutongia sp. | reverse complement strand
ACAGAAGGCAATGGAGGCCGGAATGAATGGTCATGTTGCAAAACCGATTGATATAGTAAAACTGATGGATACTTTGAAGGATATTTTAATGGATTGATAGGAAAGAATACTTTGGAACGGGCTATGTATTAATTTTGAAAATCTGACCATATTATTACTAACTGTCTGTAGTAATTCATACGGACATACTTAAAAATATCGGGAGGATTGTATGAAGCGCATTCCAAAACATATTGGTATCATTCCAGACGGCAACAGGCGTTGGGCAGCGGGAAATGGGCTGAAGAAAGAGGAAGGCTATGCATATGGGTTAAAACCGGGGTTAAGGCTGCTTCAGACAGCAAGAAATTATGGTATACAGGAATTAACCTATTATGGATTTACAGTGGATAACTGTAAGCGGCCAAAGGAGCAGGTTGTTGCATTTTCAGAAGCCTGTGTCAGGGCCGTTAAAATGATTGAGCAGGAAAATGTGGAAGTGTTTGTGATTGGCAATAGTAATTCTGCCTGTTTTCCTGCAGAGTTGCTTCCATACGCAGACCGGAGGCGTCAGGATGCCGGCAGTGAAGAAAAATTAAGGGTGAATTTACTGATAAATTATGGATGGAAATGGGATATGAAAAACGACTGGGCATCCCGTGGAATACCGAGAATCGATATGGTGATCCGGTGGGGCGGTATGTGCCGTTTATCTGGTTTCCTGCCTCTTCAGACTGTGTATTCGGATTTTTATATTGTAAAAGATTTATGGCCGGATTTTCAGGAAAAACATTTCACAGATGCATTACAATGGTATCAGGAACAGGATATTACGTTAGGGGGGTGACTGTGATTCTCAGCCAGCCCTTTTTATCTAAATCAGGAAACTAAGGGAAAAGATATGATAGAGACCATTCAAATCAAAGGCAGGGAAAGGACATACACGATTCATATTCATTCTTGCGGCAGGACTGATGTTGTCATATTATATCTGACCATGCCCCGGAGCATGGCAGATTTGTCAGACTTATATCAGCATACACGACAGCAGAGCGGCGGGTGTGATTATACCATGATCTCCGTGGAAATTGCAGACTGGGATGGCGAATTATCTCCATGGAAATTTCAGGAAGTCAATGGGAGAATGTCATTTGCAGGCAGGGGAGGACAGTTGATGGCAGACCTGGAACAGGCGATTCTTCCGGGTATCAGCCGTCATTGCTGCATCGCACTAAATCAAATTTTCCTTGTGATTGCAGGTTATTCTCTGGCAGGATTATTTAGTGTATGGACGATGTATCAGACAAATGTATTTCAGGCGGCCGTGAGCTGTTCCGGTTCTTTGTGGTATCCGGATTTTTTAAAATACGCTCTGGAACATGAACTGCAGGGGGATTGTATGATTTATCTCAGTTTGGGAGATAAGGAGGAGAAGACCAGAAATCCGTATATGGCACAGGTTGGAGAGGCGACCCGAACATTATATCAGAAGTTTGAGGGAGAGGAGCGGGTAAGGCATACAATGCTGGAGTGGAATGCAGGGAATCATTTCCATCAAATGGAAGAAAGGCTTTCGAAAGGAATGGTATGGATGCTTAACCAGGTTAAGCATTTCTGATGGGACTGCGGAGGGAGATAGAACAAAGAGAAGCTCAGGTTTTGAATAATATTTTTTATGATTTGAAAATACGATTGAAAAAATAGCAGGATACTCTTATAATTATAGTTATATCAGAAAAATGAACGGAGGTACGGATCATGGAGAAACAACTTTTTACAAATGAGGTAATACTGTCATGGTTACAGTATTATGCCGGAAATACGGCAATCGACCTGGAACATGTGAAAATTATTGATATTACGAAGAAGAATAAGAACGTCATCCCAACCGTGGAATCACATAAGACGACGCTGGTTTTTACAAATGTAGGCATGGATGATATTTTCTATCGGTTATGGAATGCGGGGCTGGGAGAATGTGAAGTATGGTACAATGAGGGGTCAGAGCCGGAGGGTGCGATCTATAACAAAAAGGTAAAGGAAATGATTGACCGCGGTGTCAATGCTTCTGCAGGCATGCTCATCATTAACCCAAAGGCACGGAATACGGCTAAAATCGGTATGGGGAATGATATGTTCCGCAAAGGTTCAATTCACTATGTAGGAAGTGAGATACGCGCTGTGATCCTGAACAAAATGATGGTGGATGTACAGGATGATATCTGCGTAATCGGAGGGGAGAGTATTGCGATTGAGGCAGCGTTGATTGCGGCAGAGGGAAATATTATTGCAGTGGAATATAATCGGGCTGACCGGGATACTATGGAGGACAATGTAGAGCATTTCGGCCTGCAGAATGTTATTATTGTGGACTGTGTCGATGAGGAAAATATGAAGGACTGTCCGGTTCCGTCTCTTGTTTTCATGGTGGCGTCTGCAAGTATGGAGAAGGAGCTTTCCTATTTGACAAAAATCAATCCACAGATTAATGTTGTTATTTATACGTTGGATTTTCAGGTGGCTGCGACGGCCGCGAATATTTTGGAAAAATACGGAATCGGGGATGTGGATACGATTCAGATTGCCGTATCCCGGCTTGGCAGCAACCATGCCTTTAAACAGCAGCCGGCGCCATGGATTATTACGGGCAAAGGCAGTGAGTAAAGTATGAAGCATTATATATAAAAATATGATAAAGAGTGTGATTTTTGTCGCAGAGGCAGGGGATGAAAGAGAAAATGAAAACGAATCAATTAATATATACAAATGATAAGTGTCAGGGCTGTAACCGATGTATTTCTGTCTGTCCTGTGCTGACAGCAAATTATTCTGTGCAATCGGAGGAAGGGCAGAGGATAGAAGTACATAGTGAAAATTGTATCGGATGTGGTGCATGCTTTGATGTATGTGAACATAATGCCAGAAATTATTATGATGATACAGAACAGTTTTTCCGTGACCTGGAGAAGGGAGAACAGATTTCGGTACTGTTTGCGCCATCTTTTCAGGCGAATTATCCGGAGGAGTATGCTTCCATACTGGGTGGTCTGAAGGAGCTGGGAGTGAACCGGATCATCAGTGTCAGTTTTGGTGCAGACATTACGACATGGGGATATATTAATTATATAGCAGAGAATAATATGCAGGGCGGCATCTCTCAGCCGTGTCCCGCCGTAGTCAATTATATTGAGCATTATGTGCCGGAACTGCTTGACAAGCTGATACCGGTTCAGAGTCCGCTTTTGTGTACGGCGATCTATGTGAGAAAGTATATGCATATTACGGATAAGCTTGCTTTTATCAGTCCGTGTATCGCCAAAAAGGTTGAGATCACAGATCCCAATACATTTGGATATGTATCTTACAATTTGACTTTTTATCATTTTATGGAGTATGTACGGAAACATCATATCAGCGGCCCGGCAGCAGAAAATGAGATCGAATACGGCCTGGGCTCTGTGTATCCTGTGCCGGGAGGCCTTAAGGAAAATGTATACTGGTTTTGCGGAGAGGATGCATTTATCAGGCAGGTGGAAGGGGAGAAGCGCGCTTACGCCTTTTTGGAAAATTATAAGAGGAGACTGGAACAGGGAAAGCGTCTGCCCTTTATGGTAGACATCCTGAACTGTGACAGAGGATGTCTTTACGGGACAGGAATTGAGACGGAGCGGAATGAGTCGGAGGATAATTATTATAATTTACAGGAGATCAGGGAACGCTGCAAGAAACATAGCGGGCCGGATCCGTTTTCCAGACAGCTTACGCCTGAGGAACGGCTGGAACAATTTAATAAACAATTTGCTGCGCTGGATCTTCACGATTTTTTGCGGGAATATTCTGATAAATCGGGAAGCACTTCTCTGCGGAAGCCAAACGAATCAGATCTGGAGACGGTCTTCCTGTCAATGAATAAGAAGGATTGGGCACAGCGGAATATCAATTGTGGAGCATGCGGATACGGAAACTGCCGTGAAATGGCAGCGGCGATCTTTAATGGAAGCAATATACCGGAAAATTGTATACATTTTATGAAGGAAGAGATTCAGGTCTTTTCGACCCGGCTGGAGGAGCAGAATCAGAAAATAACAGAAAAGAATGAAAAACTCAGGAAGGTGATTCAGGAGGAAAAAGAGGGCGAGTTATTTATTAATCAGATGATTCATGCCTTTGCAAAAAGCATTGACTTAAAGGATCAATATACGAAGGGACATTCCTTCCGGGTAGCAGAGTATGCAAGGTTGATTGCAGAGCGAATGGGATATAATGATAAGAGTTTGGAAAATATTTACCATATTGCATTACTCCATGATATCGGAAAGGTAGTGATTCCGGAGGATATCCTGAATAAGCCCGGAAAGCTTACGGACGAGGAGTATCAGACGATTAAACAGCATGCGCAGTACGGCTATGATATTTTGAAGGAAATCGACTGTCTGCCCAATCTGGCGCTGGGAGCCGGCTATCATCATGAGCGGCCGGACGGAAAGGGATATCCTGCCGGGAAGCATGCAGATGAGATCCCACTGATTGCAAAGATTATTGCGGTGGCAGATACTTTTGATGCAATGAACTCAACTCGTTCCTATCGAAAATGTATGCCGATGGATCAGATTGTTTTCGAACTGAAACGTGTTTCAGGCACGCAGCTGGATGCCAAGGTCGTGGAAGTGCTTTTGGAATTAATTCAGGAGGGAGCGTTTAATGTAGAGGACGAACAGGAGGGCGGAAAGGAGTAGAGAATTTTTTTGCGGGGGCAGACATGATATTTTGCCATGGATAATTCAATGGAGAGAAGTGTAAACTAATGAAAGACAGCTTCGTTACCAACTGCTGCAAAGTGTGAATGAAAAAACCATTTACACTTTGCGCAAAGCCAAACTTCGTTTCGCTTTGCAAAGCTTGCATGTTAGAAAGACGGAAGAAAGGATGGTACTCTATGGATTATAGAAAAACCGCATCGGAGATTCTCGATGCAATTGGTGGCAAAAACAATGTTGTCAGCGCGGCACATTGTGCAACACGCCTGCGGCTTGTCATTGCGGATAATGCCGCGGCCAAGAAGTCAGTTCTGGAAAATATTGATGGTGTGAAGGGGGTGTTCGAGGCTTCGGGACAGCTCCAGATCATTATCGGGACAGGTACGGTCAACAAGGTTTACGATGAATTTATTGATCTGTCGGGAGCGGAGGCGGCGTCTAAAGATGATGTAAAGCAGGCTGCCGCGGCCAAGGCGCCTTGGTATAAACAGGCGATCAAGACATTGGGGGATATTTTTGTTCCGATCATTCCGGCAATTGTGGCGACCGGTCTCCTGAACGGACTGCTTGGTGGGCTCTCAAAGGCCTTTCCGACTATGGCGGATTCGGACATCTATACATTGTTAAATATTTTTTCTAATACGGCTCTTACCTTTTTACCGATTTTAATTGCAATCAGTGCGGCCAAGATCTTTAAAGGGAATATCTTCCTGGGTGCAGTTGTCGGCATGATCATGATCCATCCTGATCTGGTGAATGCATGGAGCGTATCGGGCGGTGCAGAGACATCGACGCTCTGGTCCTGGTTCGGGCTGTGGGATATTCAAAATGTCGGTTATCAGGGACACGTTATCCCGGTTGTGCTTGCTGTTCTGGTTATGAGTAAGCTGGAAAACTGGCTTCACAAAAAGGTGCCGGAGACATTTGATCTGTTTGTCACTCCTCTTGTGTCTGTGCTTGTGACAGGATTTTTCACCATGACGGTGATTGGACCGGTCTTTGCCCAGGTAGAGACATGGGTGCTTTCCGGAGCGCAGTGGCTGATTTCCATTCCTTTCGGTATTGGAGCGTTTATCATGGGTGGAGTATATGCACCAACGGTTGTCGCGGGAGTGCATCATATGTATAATGCGATTGAGATGATGATGCTTGCGGACAACGGCATGAATATCTGGATGCCGATTGCGACGGCAGCAAATGTATCGCAGGGTGCGGCTGCTCTTGCGGTAGCACTCAAGACAAAGAATAAGAAAATCAAGTCGATGGCGCTTCCGGCGTCACTCTCAGCGTTTATGGGAATTACTGAACCGGCAATATTCGGTGTCAATGTAAGGTTTATGCGACCCTTCCTTGCCGGTATGGCAGGCGGTGCCTGTGGCGCGGCTGTTGGCTCTCTGATGAATGTGTATGCGACGGCAAATGGTGTAACGGGACTCTTTGGATTTTTGATCACGACAGATAGTTTTTTTGGATATCTTCTCACCTTTGGAGTTGCGGCTGTGGTGTCTTTTGCGATTTCGTGGTCTCTGGGAATCAAGGAGGAGGAAGAATCAGGCGGTGCAGATACAAATATGGCGGCGGGCGGCTCCGGTGATCTTATAGTTGAAGCCGACATCAATATGGAAA